>JAIYBD010000243.1 GCA_027488715.1 Bacteroidota bacterium
CAATGGTTCTTCCAAGGCCTCAATTCGAATTGGAATTCGACCTAGGTAATCGACGACTTGCTCAACGGATGAAAATCCATTGTTTGCATCCAATCGAATGGATAATTTAGAATTTTGATCGATGAGCCAACGGAGTTTTTCGAAATCTGCATCTTGATTTCCTGATATTTTTACCTTGAACGAAGTAAATCCCCAATCCAAGTGGGCTTTCGCAAGAGATTGAAAAGTAGGCAACGAACTATCGCCGAGAACCGCGGTGAATTTAAAGGTATTTGTTAGGGATTTCCATCCCAAAATGCTTGAAACTGGGCTTTGTAATTTTTTGCTGAAGCCGTCAAAAAAGGCCAATTCAAGCGCACAAAACGCTGCCGGATTATTTTCAATACTCGCCTTGTGCGCTTGGCAAAAAGCATTCCATGAAGCTAAATCGAAAAAGGGAATTCCCTGCTTTAACCACGCGTGAATTTGTTGGGTTGCCGATTCACACGATTCTCCAGAAACGTAAGCACGAGGGCAACTTTCGCCCCATCCATCCCAATCATCGCCAACCAATCGAACCAAAATGGTTTGACTTACCGAACGGGTTGCCGAATGATGTTTAAAGGCTACCCGAAATGGGATTTCGAGGTTTTCTACCAAATAATTCGTAATCATGCCAAATAATTTCGCAAGGGAATGGTGTACTTCGACGCGTATTGCAGTAGGATGGTTTTGAATTGAGATTCATTTTGCCCCGCTTTCACGCCCATTTTTTTTATTTGGTCGTAGGTGCCATTTTTCAATGGAAAGATGATTAATGGGTGAAGTCGCCCGCTATTGCGTTTCTCGGCATATTCGGAATTGTTTCGGGCGATGGCCTCGTCCAATTGATTAGCAAGTTGTTTCAAATCATGCGGCGGATTTTCAAATTCCAGGTATGCTTCGTATTGGGATTTTTCTTCATTGGCCAAAACTTGAGCAAATGCCAAGGATAGCTGAAGTTGATTTAAAGCGGTTAAAACCTGTCCTTCATGCAATTTTTCTCCAGTAATATTGGTGATGCCATTTCCTTTTTGAACAAAAACGATCAATGGCATTTTATCGATAAATCCTACCACCCTAACGATATCGTTCATGGCGTAGCGAACCAAACCCGATGGGGTGGTAACAAAAACGTAATACTTTTTGTGAATTTCCAATTTCCCAAGTGTTAGGAAATCCATCTTCCCATTTTCAAAAAGCTCTTCTTCAACAAATTCAAAGAAGTTTAAAAAATAGGTGGGAACACCTCCTTGGGTTTTTAAATCCAAAGTAACACTTCCTCGAAACTCACTAGAAAGGTATCCGGGATCAATAATCGTTGTTTCAGACGGAATGAGGGCCTTTGCTGCATGGAGTGCAATTCCACAACTACCGCCAGTCCACGTGTTGAGCAACCTCAGGTAAGGCCAGATATCCGAAAAAGAAATGGAATCTTGTTGGAAAATCTTTTCTAATTCCTCTAATCGGCTTAAAGTTGGTTTTAGGTTCTTTTGAACTTTTGCACGAATGTTAGCTGGAATATCTGACGAAGTTGAAATGGTTTTTGATTTCAAATCATACAATAAATCCTTTTTTCTAAGGTTTAAAATTTGGTTCAACTTCAATACGGTCGATGGATTTGCGGTACCAATGTAGGTTACATGTTGATGTTGAATACCAAGGAGAAGGATGATGTAGTATTTATCCTCAAAGTTTTCTATTTCAAAGACAGAATGGGGAACAACGTATTTGTTTTTTACCATTCTCGGCATATTCTTGTAAAAATGCCCGGACGCAGATCCGATGGGAACAGGTAAATCTGATATTGGTTCCTGCGCCGGACTTACGATGCCTAAAATTTTACCGGAATATCCTTTTCGTTCCAGATTGTACTGAAAACTTAAGGATAAATTTTGACTGTATTTGAGACCATCCAAAACCGATTGGGTTACTGGAATGAGCTTGGGGGTGTTGGTGCTTCCGCTGGTTTTGTTTAGAAGGATTAATTTTTCAGCAACAAAAACCTGATTTTCGGGCTCATGTATTTGCTGTAAAATCAGTTCTCGAAACGCCTCGTAATCATGAACCGGTACCGCTTTTTGAAAATCTTCAATGGAATGAATACTTTGATAGTGATATTTCTTTCCGAGCTCCGTAGAAGCATTGTGTTTCAGGAATTTTTGAAGAACCTTCCATTGCTCTACATCGGGATTTTTGCAATGTTCGTAAAAGGGTGGATGCAGATTTTTCTTCAATCGGTTTACTTTCAAACCCATGATTCGGTTGATCAATAGGTCCAGTAGTCCGAGATGAAATTTGGGTTTTTTATCGAGTTGTTTCACGAATGGAGCCGTTAATTGGCCATCGAATGCTTGCGGATAGTTGCGATTAAAGAGGCCAATTTCACTGATGGGTTTTAGGGGATTGTAATAAGAACCGAAAAGAAGGTCCCATAGAATGATATTATTTCCGTAATTGTTGTTCGATTCATGAATCTCTCGGGCGTGGTGCCAGCGATGAAGATCGGAACTCGAAATCAGGTAATTCAGCCAACCAAACTTCAACTGAATGTTACAGTGTTGGAAAAATCCGTTAACGCCGTACAACACCAAATGAAAGGCAAGAACTTCTTTAGAAACCCCCAACAAGAGGAAAGGAAGAACATCTAAAATAAATTGAAATAGTTTTTCAACGGGGTGAAAACGACTGGTATTGAGCCAATATAGTTTTTCAACCGAATGGTGAACGGCATGGAATCGCCAAAAGAATGGAACGGTGTGACTTAAACGGTGAAGCCAATACCGGAGAAAATCGGAAATAAGGGTCACCAAAAGAACTTGTGCCCAAATGTTCCAATGATGTGGCCAAATGGATTGGGGTGTTAATTCGGGTATGAATTTAAGAAAAACGCTTGCCAGTAAAAAAGTAAAAGCCTTGGGAAGAATGGTTTGCACCAAAATCAAATACCATCCATCGGTTTGATAGTCTTCTTTTTTAGGCATCCACTCGTTTCGAAAAGGAAGAATTTTTTCTCCCCAATGGATGATTAAGATGGATAATAGGACCGGAAGTGTGGTGGCAAATTCAAGGTATTTGGGATTGAGATTGAAGAGGGAAACGAATAGAAATGCCGCACCTAAAAAGGTGAAAGGGTAAAGTCCCCAAGATAAGAGCGCTTTAAGGTTTTCGTTTTTCATGATGTTAATCCTTCAGCGCTTTCAATCAGGTTCATGAAGGTTTTTCCAAAGCGAACGGCGGGAGCACCATCCACCAAGTTGTGATCGAAATGCACCACCATGCACAAATAAGTCCGTTTACCGTTCATATCTTGAACGGAATAGGAACTTCCCGCCGCCATCATGAGTCCGTACGGACCAATGGGTATGGGCCAAAATTTCCGATTTCGGATGAGGAGACCGAGCGTGGTGAATGCTACCGTGCCCAACGCTTCTTTCCATTTATGCGGATTCGAAAGGGCACGTTTTAAAATCCATTGCCGTAAACCGGAAGGAAGCATTTGAAAAAACTTGCTTTTTTTACGTAGGTGTAACTGCTCCAACGACATCCCTTCTGCTTTCTTAAACTCTTCCAATATTTCATCGAAAGATTTATTTTGAATTGCTCTGAAAATGTAAGGAACCGGAACCTTGATTCCCGTAGGTGTTTCCTTTTCAAAAATCATGGAAACGACCACATCATCGAAAATAATAAGTTTTTTCTTCTTTTTTATTCCCTGCATCTCCGGGTGTTTTTTTACGGCTTGACCATAACACCAGAGCAAGTAAGCCAATTGAGAAATGCCTGAATGCACCTTTAATTTCTTTTGAGAAATAGCCTCGGTCATTTTGCTGATTTCTACTTCAAAATTAGCGTGAGCCATATTGCGTTCCCCTCCTAATTTGAGGAAATCAACAATGCTATCGCGGTAGGGGAGCCAAGGTTTTTCGGTGTAACTCATGCCGTTGTTTTTGGGGTAAGTTCAAAGGAAATAGGATATTTGGGTTTGATGGTAACCAATAAATCCAGTTCAATTTTGGGGGGTAAGGTGATCCGAAAATCATAATTTTTGATGAGGTGAATCAATGCCATCTGAACTTCCACCAAGGCGAAGTATTCGCCAATGCATCGGTGTTGGCCTGCACTAAACGGTATATAGGCCAATTTATCCCGTTGTTTTACGGCTTCTTCTTCGAAATGTTCAGGATAGAACTCGGTTGGTTTTTCCCAATACTGGGAATTTCGATGGAGGAATAATACGGGGATATTCACATTGTGTCCTTGAGGAACAGGGATTCCCATGATTTCATCGTCCTCCATCGATTTGCGACCATAACTCCAAACCGGCGGATACAAACGCATGGATTCGTTGATGCACATTTTCAAATACGTGAATTTCTTTAATTCTTCATTGTTCAACGGTTGGCCATGATAGTTTTCATCGATCTCTTGTCGTACTTTTTGAAGTGATTCTGGATGTTGGTGCAATAATACAAGGGTCCATGTTAAGACCACCGAGGTCGTATCGTGCCCCGCAACAAACATGGTCATTACTTCATCGAGGATTTCATCGGCTTGAAGCGTTTTTCCCGTTTCTGCATCTGAAGTGGACATGTACATGGCCAATAAATCATGGTGCTCATGGGTTGATTCTTTTCGATGTTCGATGATTTGTCCAACGATTTTCTTTAATTCCGAAATGCTCTTTCTTCCTTTAGTTTTAATCTTTGATGGAAGCTTTTTCTGCCATTTAAATGCATTGAATCGGTTTTTGGTAAGGTATTCCAACGCAATATGCAAGTGTTCCTTAATGTCATGGAAATGGAAATCCATTTCTGCCTGTAAAATGGAATCGGTGAGCATGACTAAGGCGAGGTGATTCATTTCCTCTTCCAAATTAAACGTTTGGCGAGGTTGAAACTCATCCCAAAAAGTCTTTGCAGAATGCTCCATGATTCCGAATAAACCGTCCATTTGTTCTTTGGTGAAAAACGGTTGGGCTAAACGTCGCTTTTGTTTCCAAATATCGCCTTCGGTGGTCAGCAATCCTTCACCCAATAATTCCACTAAAAAATGGTAGGTAGGTTTTCTGGAATAGATTTTGGCTTTGTTAATCAAGACATGTTTTACAGCTTCTGGATGATTGAGAACCAGAATTTTTCTTCCTAACAAATCAAACCAAAAAAGATCTTTTTGTTCGGTGGTGTGTTTTTGAAAAAAGGCAAATGGATTTTTTCGAAAAGCAAGGAAATGACCAAGTACAGGCTTTTTTCCTGATGCTATGGGTTGAAATATCTTTTTCATGGTTGATGCAGTCAACCAAATCTAAAATAAAAAAATGAAATAGGCAATTATTTCTTAACGTGGTAGATGAATCGATCATCTAAAAACGCAAGGAGAGCAATCCCCATTGAATAGGCCAATAGATCACTCCAAAGAAAACCATGGCCTAGAATTAATCCGCCCCATTTGTTGGATCTAATGTCTTGAATCCAAGTCGCTTGATAAAGCTGACTTAATTCAATACTGAAAGCAAATAGGAGGGAATAAATTCCGATGGTTAACGTATTAGTTTTGGGGAATAAAATGCCAAATCCTAAAAATACCATGCCAGCCCAAATCATATCGGGTCCTATTAAACTTAAATAGTAGGGCAGATGCGGCTCCGAATTTCGAACGCTTAAGCCAAACAATAAGGCAACGATGAAAAAGAGAATCTGATATTTGGGATGACGGTGTTTCAAAAAGGTGGATTCTTTGGCCAAAAATAAGGAAGAATTCTAAATTTTTTGGTGAGTGATTATGATTTTAATTGCTCCAATACCGATTTTGCTTGCTCATTTTGAGGATTTCTTTTCAGAACTTTTGAAATGGTTTTTTTCGCCTCTTGTATATTTCCCTGATACAAACAGTATCCGGCCCAATTCATCAACAACGGCTCGTAATCGGGATCTAAAGCCAAAGCCTTTCGGTAACATTCTCCAGCCTTTGCTCCGTTGCCGCTTTGGAGAAGTAAAAACCCTAGATTATTCAAGGCCTGAACCTCTTTGGGGTTTTCCTGAATAATCCATTCCAAGGTTTTCTTTGCGGATGTAAAATCCTGACTCTCCATTAAATAGGCTGCAAGTTTGTTCTGAAATTCTAAATTCCTCGGCTGAAGTTTCACCGCCAATTTCAACGACCCAACCGCCTCGGAGATCGATCCTAGTTGATGTTGCACTTCTCCAATTCGGTAGGCAGTCCAGGCATCCCACTGACTTTTGTTGAATTGACCGCTGTTTGAAATGACCTTAGGTAAATTTCCGCTCATGAAATTCAGGTAAATGCTGGTTTTCCAATATTCAGCGTCTTTCACCTTTACTAAACCTAAATAATGGAATGCGCTGTCCAAATGTTGGCGTTTTCCGTGGTCGAAGCGCTCATAAAATTGTCCGTAAGCTTTTGCTAAGGTGATCGCTGAAGGATTCTTTTCGTTGATCGAGGCCAGGCCAATAAAACGTTTTTCACCCGTAACTTTTGTTTTGGCCTCAGGTTTCCGAATGTAATGGTCGTGAACGGTCACGTGGGGAATGTCTTTTGTACCGCTTCTTGGCATGTGGCAGCTCACGCAATTCGATTGAGCTGTGATTCCCGCCTTAGTGCAAAGGTGCTTATTGGAAGTCGTATGGCAGGAATTACAAGCATCGTTGAAGGCTTGTTTCCCGGTCACCTTCACGCTAACGTGCGGATTATGGCAGGTAATGCATGTAAGTTTCCCCGATTTGGTAAAGCACTTACTCTGCGTCATGCGATCGGCATGTGAAGCCATGATGAACGAAGGATCGTTTTCATACCGGGGAAGAAAAACACTCATCACATCACTCAAAGCCATTCCTGGACGAAAATCGAAAAAGGATTTCCCTGGCTTTAATACCGCATTTCCTTGTAAATGGCATCGTTGACAAAGGCTAACTTGCAAATCAAACGATAGCTTTTTCGGATTGACAATGGTGAAATCGGTATCTTTTTTGGTATCTACCCGAATTCCTTTCAATTTTTCATGCACGTGAAGTTCTCCGGGGCCGTGACATCGCTCGCAGGAAATGCCTTTGGGCATGAAGGTGAATTTGTTTTCACTTCCACCATCCATTTCGGGTAAACTATTGTGGCAGGAAATGCATTCGGAGTTCAAAATTCTTGAAAAACGACTGTTATTCCCGTTTTCGAATCCGGGGGGTAAATCCCACTTTTTCTGTTGGGTATAAAACGTCATCGGCATTTGGTACAAATACCCATTGATACTGCTGAGGTGACTGTTGGTGTGTTGGCCAGAACCAACGATATAATCAATTTTTTCAACCCGATTGTGAACGGTATCCCGTCCTTCAAGTCGGAATTCTCGCATGAAAATGCTTCCGTTCGATTTGAAGGCTTGGTAATAAAAGTTTACGGTTTTGTCGTAAATGATGGGGTGGTGATAATCGGCAGCGGATTTTTCAAAGGAAGCAGTATCAAAGGATTGACCCATTCCGGTATGAACAAAGGTGTGGCGTATGGTATCGTGGCACATGGCGCATTTGGCCATTCCAACATAATTAACGGTGTCGTTGAGGTTAAGCCAAGGGGAAGAGTTGTTCGGTATTGAAGAAGTTTCTTGGCTTTGGTTATTGCAATTCCAAAGGAAAAAAAGTCCAACAGCCAATAAACACCAAATCCAAATACTTTTTTTCATTTCATGAAGAGTTCCTTCGCAAAAATAAGGAATCCCAATGCGATGAGGAACCAACCGAAACCTTTTTTTAAGGAACTTGAAGAAACTTTTTTAGCTATGTAGTTTCCTAAAAATATCCCTCCAATAGCCATGGCCGAAAAGGGTAATAAAATAAACCAATTTGGCGAAAAACGAGTTAAATCACCCGAAAATCCTAAGGTTGATTTAACCGCAATGATCAACAATGAAGTGGCCATGGCCTTCTTTATTTCCAATTTTCCAAATCGATGAAGCAACGGAATGATGAGAAAACCACCACCAGCGCCAACCGTACCGGTTAAAAGGCCTTCTAAAAAACCAGCTATGACCAATGAAAAGCCCGAAAAAACTGCAGAATTAGAACTTTCCCTTTTTGAAGAAACAGAGGATAATCCCGCCGCAATCATGATGAAGGAAAAGAAAATCATCAATGCATTTCCTTTCTGAAAAGAAAAATCAGCGATGTTGAATGATTCAGGAATCAGAGGTAGTAAAAAAAAGCGAGCGAAATACACCGACAAAATCGACGGAATTCCAAAAATTAGTGCCGTTCTGAAATCAATAAGTCGGTCTTTGGATTTTTGAATTGTCCCCACCCAAGCTGACAATCCCACCACAAAAAAAGAGTAGGAGGTAGCTTCCAATTCGGGGACATTCAACAAATAAACCAAAACAGGAAGGGCCAAAATGGATCCGCCCCCGCCAATGAGTCCGAGACTTAATCCGATCAAAAGGGCGAGGGCGTAACCGAGGATTTCCATGTTTATTCTTTTACTGCTTCAAAGGTAATTTCGGTGGTTTGAATCATGTCCCAAAGGGCAATGGGCCAAGGGCCACCTTCCTTCAAAGTCTTGTACAAGAAGTTTAGTTCCTCTTTTTGTCCTTTTTCAGAAATAGAACTTTGAATCGCCTTCAATTTTACTCCATAACCTTTTAACGATTTGTAATCGTCCATCACCAAACTCTGGTCATCAAAGTGAATTTCTAAGTATTCCTTGCTTAATTGCTTGGAACCCGTTCCGAAATAATCGATGTGAGCAATCGAGCCGTCCTCGTATTTCAAAAGCATGCTCACATTATCTGTTTTGCGAACGCGCTCATTTCCAGAAAGTCCTTCGAAATGCGCCGAAATAACTTTGCTTTCCGTGAAGAAGGTCATTAAATCGATGATGTGGCAAGCTTCTCCAATGATTCTTCCGCCATCATCGTGGGTCCAGTGATCGTAAGGAATAAAACCGGCGTTCATGCGGTAATGCATGAGTAATGGATTGCTTCTCTTGCTCGTTACTTTTTTCATTTCCTGAGCGTAGGTGGAAAATCGGCGATTGAAACCGGTCATCAAAACCGGTTTATTTTCCGTTCCATCTGCATAGAAATCTTTAATTCCTTGCAGTTGCTCAGGATTTATGGCCAAAGGCTTTTCAACAAAAACGTGTTTTCCCGCCTTCAATGCCTGCAAAGCCAATTCGGCGTGATTGCCGTGGCGGGTACAAATCATGATCAAATCTAAATCGGCATCGTTGCACAACTCCTGATAGTCGGAAGTGGCATAAGCTACTTGATATTGATTTCCAACGGCTTTTGCCTTTTGGCCGCTTCGGTTGTAAATGGCTCGAATTTCAAACTGATTGGAAAGGCTTGCCAAGTTCGGGAGGTGCATCCCCGTTGCAAATCCGCCAACCCCGGCAATCGCAACCCGAATTTTGGAAGCATTCGTTGGCCGGGTGTTGATGGAAATTCGTTTCTCATCAGCATTTTTGGTTAGAAACGATTCAATACCATCTTTTCCGTAATCCAACAACGTCATGATCGGTTTTTTCCCCTCCGAATTGAGGGCCGTAAAAGCCTCTTCAACTTGTTCGATCGGAAAAACTGCATCGATGAGCTGCGATAAATCAATTTTACCTTCATGAACCAAACGCAAATACTCGGTCATGTTTCGGTTTTCGGTCCAACGAACATAGGAAAACGGATAATCCAATCCCTTTTCTTCATAATTGGCGTCGTAACGTCCGGGACCATACGAGGTTGAAATAAGGAAGTCGAGTTCTTTCGCGTAAATATCTCCTCGTTTGATTTCCATTCCCGAAACGCCTACTAACACCACGCGTCCTTTCTTCTTGCACATTTTGAAGGCGGTGGAAAGGGGTTCCGACGAATACGTTGCCGCGGTAAACAAAACCGCATCGGCTCCATGTCCACCCGTTAATGAGTTGACCATCGCCGTAACGTCTTCGCTGGCCGGATTAACGATTCGCTCAGCTCCTAATTTTTTAGCAATGTCCAATCGCGAAGGGTCCAAATCGGTAACAATGGTTCTTACTCCAGAAAGCTGAAGCATTTGTTGCGCCAATAATCCAAGAATTCCGGCGCCCACTACGACACAAACTTCCCCCAGGCGTAAATCAGCTCGGCGCACGCCTTGCATGGCAATGCCGCCTAAGGTAACGGTGCTGGCCTTTTGATGGTCCATGCCCTGAGGCATTTTCATGACCAAGTTAACGGGCACATCTACGTATTCGGCGTGATTGGCCAATCCAGCACCGGCGGCGGCAACCGAATCGCCCACCGAAAATCCAGAAACGCCGGCACCTAATCCAATAACAATCCCAGAAATGGAATATCCTGTTGGTTTACCACCATCCAACGCACCTTTCACTTTCGCCAAAGTTCGTTGAATGCCATTGGTTTTCATGAACTGCAGAACTTCCTTCACTTGTTCAGGTTGTTCCATGGCTCGTTTAATGATGGATTTGCCCGATTCATTTACGCCGGCCATTTCAGTGCCAGCAGAAATGCAGGAATTCACCACTTTAATCAATAAACAACCATCTGAAACCAAAGGAGTCGGAACACGTTCACCAATAACACGTCCCTTTTTAACCACAGCTTGTATCATATTTGCAAAGGTCGGAAAATTTTCTTTTTATTTCTCGGAAATCAACCGCCACAAACCGGGCCAATGACGCCCTTTTCCTTCGTAATCCAATCCATAACCGACCACGAAAGTGGGATCAATTTTTAATCCAACAAATTCAGGTTCAAAATCGGTTTGATTGGCAGCAGGTTTATACAAAAAGGTAGCCATGGAAATATGATTTGCACCCATTTCTATCAATAAGTCTCTTAAGTAAACTGCTGTTTTACCCGTATCAACAATGTCTTCTACAATTAAAACGTTTCGGCCAATAATAGGAAGTTCTAAACCCATGACACTTCGAACTTCTCCTGAACTTTCCGTTCCTTCGTAACTTTTCACTCGAATGAATTCAATGTCTACTGAAAAGGGGATTTGCCTCAATAAATCGGCAGCGAATACAAATGCTCCTTGCAAAACAACCAAAACCAGTGGATTTTTATCTTTCCAGGCTGGAGCAATTTCTTTTGCCAAACGTTCAATGGCAAGTTGAATTTCTTCTTCCCGAATGAACGGTTCAAATGATAACTGATCGATTTTTCTGATTTCCATGTGATTTAGCGTTGGTGGTAATCCTCCATTTTGTTCTTTTCCTCATCGTAATGGGTAAGCCACCGGAGCGAGAATGTTTGATGCACCCAGAAGTTTTTTCTTTCGGCAAAATTTTTCCCCCAATCGTTCCATAAGAAGCGAGTACCCTTTTTCAATTGTACTCCACCGTCTTTGATGAGCGCTTTTTTGCGTTCGGCCGACCAATGTGCGAAGAGTTGAGGAGAAGGATTGGCCGAAACCCCATTTCCACTTACTTCTTTCAATACCGAATTGGCATTTTCCCATTGAAGATTGGAACAGGCCTTGGCATATTTCAAAAAACTTAGGAAGTAATATCCACCTGTTTTTCCTTGTTCTTGCAAAATGGAACTTGTTTCTTGCAAAACGGAATCGGGAATAGAGCAGAAAATTTCCATTCGTTTTTTGGCTCGGGTGATCAAAACGTTCAGCAATCGGTAGCCATTTTTTTGAGAGATGGGCCCAAAGTTCCTTCTAAATTTCCCGTTTCGATCGGGCCCGAAAGTGGTCGAAATGAATAAAATATCGCGTTCATCTCCTTGAATATGCTCCAAGTTTTTTACAAATGCCGAACCTTCTAAATGCTGCCAAACATCGCGAAATGCGGCATCTTCCATTTGTTTTTGAGCGATGCTGGCTAAAATCAGATTTCGTTGGTACAAATTCAGTGTTCCAATTCCAAAGCTTGGCCAGTTCCCGTTCGGTAGTGGCTGAATTTTTTTGATGGCTTCGACCAATGCAAGGGCTTCCATGGGATTGGTCGCATCTTCATAATTTCCATTTACCGAATGAAAACAAATGGGAGAATCCATGCGATCGGCGGCAATGGGAATCAATTGGTTCTGGTAAAAAGCTGCGTTGGAAAATTGAATCAGCAATGGATGTTCCGAACGGTAATGGATGGATAGGGGTAATTGATTCGACAGCGGGAGTTGAAGCGCAAAATCCAAAAGCGATTCTGCCTCAGTTAAACTTTTTTGCGCTTCCTTTTCCGTCCATTCACCCGATTCTTCTTCATCGGGAGAGAGCGAAAAATCCGAAGAAAAGTAATCCGACGGAGGCATTTGTTGCTCATCGCCTGAAATGATGGCTCGATTCGCTTTTCGCAAGCAACAAAACGTGTCCTCTACCCGCAGCTGACTGCTTTCGTCCAGCAATATCCAATCGAATAGAGCCGCATTGGAAGGAAGAATTTGACTGGCCGTAACGGGATTCATCATCACCACCGGAAATAAATCGGTGAACAACTCCGTGTCGGTTCCGATGATTTGACGAAGTGGATTTCGTTTTTGTCCTTTCGCCCCCCTTTTATTGTACAAACCAATGGGCGAGATTCCCTTATCCTTGAACCTTTGCAACGCAGCTTTGGTACGTTCCAACTCCTGCGATTGAATAAAATCGAGCATGGCGGGAGCCAAATGCCGCAATCTGTGCGCGAGCTGTAGCGGTTCTTGAACGTCAGACGGAAGAGAAAGATCTTTTTTAAATTGAAAAAACCAATGCAGGTACCAACGTAGAACCTTTTCTGTAGAGATTTTTCGCTCAAGGATGGCCTTTGCCCAGGTTTTTTGGTCGGTCGAGAATTTTTCCCAGCTTTGTTTGATTTCGTGAAACAACCCAATTCGTGCCACTTCTTTCTCATAGGATTGTACCCAATTCAAGAGTGTTTCGAATTCAAAGGGAATGGAGTTTGGAAGGATGGGGTTTTGACGGACATCCTCCAAAATTTCCTCCCGCGATTGCAATAATTGTTGAAGGCTTGACGAAATGCTGCTCGATTTTCGCCAGTTTTTGGGCACTTCACCAAAAGTGAATTCCTGGTTTGGAAAAATAAGATTTCCAGCATCCAATTCACCCAGAGATGATGCGGTTTCTTTCCAATTATCCCAGTTTTTTAGCCACTTTTCACGATTTTCTAAGGTCAACTTCGTTGAGGAGGAGACCAATGCCAACCATTTTCGGAAGGTTAATCCCAATCCACTCCACGAAATGGAAGCGTTGGATTTGAATTCACGCTGAAGGGCTAAGCCATTATTCTTCCAATCTTCCCAGGTTTGAAGATAGGTTCTCCAACTTTCAGATTCGCTTCCGGTTCGTAAGGCAATTTCTATCTGATTCCACTTTTGTATGGATCGATACAGTTCAGAAAAGTGGGTAGGAAAGGAATTGTTTTGAAGTTGAGTGGAGTTGTATTCAAAAAAGGAATGTTGGGTAAATTGAGGAATTTGTTCTTCCCAACGAAGCAAGGTTTTCGCTGTGGTGATAACCCATTGGTACTCGTTTTCCTCGAAAGAAAAGGTGAGGTGGGGCAGATCATCATTCAATTCAATAGGACCTCCAAGTTGATCAAATAATTCCACCCATTCCATCCAGTTTTTCTGATCGAATAGGGGAGATTGTAGTTTGCTCAAACGTTCCTCGTAAAGGTGCACATCGTTTTCCAATTGCTCCATTTGAGTGAGCACCGTCTTTGAAAAGGCATTGCCTTCTTCGGTCTCTTTCCGCTCTATTTTTTCTCTTGCCTTGGTAACTACTTCATCTCGATCGGCAAATGGATCTTCAATCAGTGCGAGGTGTTGACCCAACCTGGGATCCACTTTTATTAGGTTCTGCGCCAACACTTCCATGGCTGTTTTCTTTTCGCAAACCACCAGGATTTTTTCTCGGTTCAGTAAAGCTTGGGTAATGATGGCCGTTAACGTTTGGCTTTTTCCCGTGCCGGGAGGCCCTTGGATAACGGTAACCTCAGCTTCTCCTAAATTCATGAGCACCGATTGTTGGGATGGATCGGTTGGAATAGGGGAGAAGGGAATTCGTTTTTTGGGAGGAAGCGGAGGAAATAATTCTACGCTCTCCAAACCATTTAATTCCTTGATGATGGCGCTTTTTCGTTGTTTGAAAATCCCGAATACACCCGAAAAAAGCAGGTATTCTTTCTTTTCTTTGAATTCGAGCGCCAATCGATCGCGGTTGGGCAGCGGCAAAACCGAGGCACCTAAATAAGATTTTAATAAATGGGGGTCGAAAGCCTCGGAAGCATATCCTTGTTCTTGGGCGAATTGTACCAAAAATCGATGCATTTCATCCACAGAAAGCAAATCGTCTTCGTTTAAAAAACCTTCCAATTCGGGCAATGCAGGTCTTCCAATGCGTTTGAAATGTTGCCCCAACGTTTCGTTGATGGAAAACTCGTGCATGGACGAAACTGTCCAACGCCCATTTCGTTTGGTTCTATTCCTAGAAATGACAAAGGCGTTGTTGAGTGGATCCATGTGAATATCAAGCTGCCAAATGAACAACGGACTTGCCCAAATGCGATCTTGATTTTGGTGAACCAACAAGGGATAACCGAATGAAAAAGTAGAAACCCCCGTTTCTTTCAAAAGATTATCGTGTTCAAACGACGCATTTTGAAGTTTGCGGAAGATGGTTTTTAATGGAGAATCGGCAGGAATTTCGGAGGTAGGGAAGGGGAGTTCTAACGAGAAGGCTTCTTCGGATAGGAGCAATTGCAAAAAGCGACTTTCCGCGCCTTTGAGAACGGAATACAAATCGTGCAACTCCAGGCGCGAACCCGTTCTTCCTGGAAGGGCATGGAGATAGATGGAGCGACCAGATTCTCCAACAAGTTTTTCACGAAGTCGGTCAAAAAAAGAAGGGTGAAATTTCACCCTTCAAAAATACTTGTTTATTTAGAAATTAAATCGGTAATTTCTTTCGACATGGGTTTGGTGCCCGATTGAAAGTGCCCAAGGTAAGTGCCGTCGGCACC
>JAIYBD010000268.1 GCA_027488715.1 Bacteroidota bacterium
AAATAGCAGAACCATTTAAAAACCACTGGTTGCCAGATGCTGCAGATGACGTTAACTGTGCTGCATTTCGAGTGATGGTCGGTGTAGCGGGCAATGAATTCACCGTTACCGACGTTGCAATAGAAGAGTCTGTACAGCCATTCGTGGTTACCACCAAACGGAAAGAACCCGATTGCTTCGCAAAATAAATGGGGTTTGTTGCTCCAGAAATAGCGCTATTATTTCTCAACCAACGATTGCCAGAAGTTGAATTTGATGAAAATCGAACGCTGTCACCAGAACAAAACGTAGTGGCCCCCGTAACGGTAAAACGTGCAGAATCTTGAGCAATCACGCGCAATGATTTAGAAATACTGTCGGAACAACCGGTAGAAGAAGTAGCCACCAATTTAACAACGTACGTTCCTGCTGAAGTATAGGTGCGATTATTATTGGTTGATGTACTTGTACCGCCTTGACCAAAATTCCAACTCAAAGCTAACGTACCCGAAGAAACGGAAGAAGTGCTGTTGATTTGAAAACGATTTCCAATCAAACATTTAACCGTATCCGAAAGGGTGAAATTAGCGACCGGTTTAACCCCAGCATTGACCACAACCGCATTGGACGCCGATGAGGAGCAACCGCCCACTTCAATTTTAGCCGTAATGGTACCTGCTGAATCGGCAGTATAGTTTCCTGAATTGGTCACGGTTGAAACCAAATTCCCGTTACGAAACCACTTTACCGTGGTTCCTGAAGTCCAAGATGTTGTTAAAACAAGGGGCGTTCCAGCACACAACGTTAAGGGACCCGCCGGTGAAACGGTTGGTGTAGCTGGAGATGTTACGGCCACCAAGGTAATCCGGTTCGAGGTATCAGGACCAACAACGGTGTAGTACAAACCAGCTTGGGTTGCCGAATACGTTGAAGATGTTGCGCCGGAAATAGCAACACCATTGCGATGCCACTGATTACCCGTTGTGGAGGAAGACGTTAATGTTGTTGAAGCTCCTGAACACAAATTGGTGCCGGCAGAAGAGGAAATAGATACCCCTGCCACAAAAACAGATGAGTTAATTTTTCCACCTTGGATGTATTTATGAAACACAGAATCGGCTAAACTGCCCGCAGCTCCCAAAGCCGTATACGTTACAGGAACCTCATAATCAGTTGTTCCATTTGGCAATGTAGTTGAAAGAACGTGGGTGGCCGCTGAACCGAAAATTATTTTACCCTCCAAAGGCGTTCCTGCGGTCATATTACGAGCGGTGGTGTAAATCCCAGAAGCCACATCGTACGCAGCCATCCACCAATCGGGTTTGTTGTTCGTAGAACTCAAAGAACTTTGTGTTTCAAACCAGTTGAAGAAAAGTTTGTCTCCATTCAGGTTTCGAGATGCACAAGGACGCAAATCTGAAGTCAATTGCCCTGTTGTTGAAAGACCGATTAAACCGCGGTAGGAATTCGGGTTCCCCAATTTTTTAACCGATAAAACCGTCGAACCATCAGTAACAATGTCTACCAATGCCATGTTCGATGCACCCGAGGCAAGCGTATCAAATGAATACAAGCTGCGAGAAACGGAAGTAAGGATGTGCAAATTTCCATTTTGATCAACCGTAGCGCTCAACTCCCAACCACACGTAGGATTCCAAGTAACACCCAAGGCGGTACGAACCAAAGCCGAAATGCTCAGTTGCGTGGGAGAACTCCAGGTGTCGCCACCATCAGTACTGCTCATGACAATGGGCAAATACGTAACTCCTGTATCGGCTCCGGTGTACAATTGGTGACCCAATCCTACTATATATCCTTTACTGCCCGATTCATTGAAAGCCATGGCCACATCTGGCAAACCGGGTTCATCCAAAGTAGCAGCCGCAGTCATAGGCATCGGTAAAAAGCGCGTAAAGTAATTAAATTGGTTACCCGATGGCGTTAATGTGGTTAACGTAAGGGTGTCAGAAAAATCTGAATTCCCAACACCAATCGAACCGTTTTTATCCAACAACAACATTCGATCAGATAAAGAAACCACCGAGGATACAATTTGTCTTAAGGTATCCTGACGAGAACGAAGCGGAGTATCAATGTTTAATACCGTTCCACCCGCGGTTGCTACCGATACTACAGTTGTTCCGTAAGAATTCCTTGCCGTATTGCTCACGATCGGAATAATTCCGGTGGCCCAAACATTGGAAGGGTTGGTATTTCCCGACGGATTAAAGAATGCCATTTTGGGCAATCTTCCTCCCGGAGTTGTTCCCCACGAAGTGATTTTATCAACCACCCAAGTATTTCCTCCATCCATGGATACATCCATTTTGATGGTATTATTGATAGGACTAGACCGGTGAACCCAACCCACTAAGTTCTGAGCCGGGTAGCAGGCCAACCCTTGGCGAGTTCCATAGGCATTGGAATATCCATTTCTGGAAGTTCCTAAGTTTTTAACCACTAACTGTGCATTTACCCCGAAAGCAAACAACAGAAAAGAAAAAGAAAATAAAAATTTGGTTTTCATGCCACAAAGGTATTTCGAGGTAAAAAGATAAGAAGAGAATTCCAAAAAATTAATGGATAATTCCTTTTGAATTAAAACTAGAAGAAAGTGATTCATTGTTTCAAACCCGAAAAAAATTCGTTTTTTATCAGATTACCGCAATTTAATCGGTTTTTGTGCCCACAAAAAGGGCAAAAGGTTATTGAAAAAAAATTAAACTGAAATTAAAGAAAAATTCTGATTACACCCATCAAAGGATACTGTCTCTTTCCCATTCAGAAACATGCGAAATCTGGGTCACAACACTTCGATAAAAAGAATAAAACTCCCCTTTTCCTAATTCTTTGGCACGGCGATGCAAGGTGTGGTTCTTCCAAATTTCTACAGCACGCTCATCTTTCCAATAACTGATGAATATGCCATGAATACCATTTCTTACTGAATCCCAGCCCAAGAAACCTTCGATTTCACCGGCCGATTGTAAGGTAGCCTCGTCGAAAAACGTGTAGGTTTCGGAGGTTTCCGGTCTAGTACTGATGAACAAGACCGCAATGTGCCCTGGCTGAAGAACCCCTTGTTTCAAGAACCCTGATATTCAAATGTGCCGTGAGGGCCTAAAACGGTCACCTGACTACCCTGTGCACTCTCGCAATGTCCAATCACCTGGGCTTCCACCCCGAACGATTTTGCGATCGAAATGAGTTCATGGGCCATCGATTCTTCCACATAAACTTCCAAACGGTGGCCCATGTTGAAGACTTGATACATTTCCTTCCAACTCGTTCCCGATTCTTGCTGGATCATGGAGAAAAGCGGAGGCGTTGGAAAAAGGTTATTCTTCACCACGTGAACATCGTTCACAAACTTTAATACTTTGGTTTGCGCTCCACCTGAACAATGAATCATTCCGTAAATGTGGGAGCGCATGGTTTCGAACATGGCCTTCACCACGGGCGCATACGTTCGCGTTGGAGAAAGAATGAGTCTTCCAACGTCCAAGGTCGTTCCTTCTACAGAATCGGTAAGTGATTTCGAACCAGAATAAACCAAATCCGACGGAGTTAACGGGTCATAACTCTCTGGATAAAGAGCAGCTAGTTTGTTTTCTAACACATCGTGCCGAGCACTGGTTAACCCATTGGAACCCATTCCCCCATTGTATTCGCTTTCGTAATTCGCTTGACCAAAACTGCTGAAACCAACCACCACCAAGCCCGGACGAATACGGGCATTATCAATCACTTCCGAACGGCGCATCCGCACAGCCATTGTAGAATCTACAATAATGGTTCGAACCAAATCTCCAACGTCGGCGGTTTCCCCGCCTCCAAAATGAATGTCCAAACCGAATGCATTCATCTGATCGATGAATTCCTGGGTTCCAGAGATCACGGCTGAAATCACTTCTCCAGGAATCAAATTTTTGTTTCTACCAATGGTAGAAGAAATTAAAAAATTCTTCTCGGCCCCAGCACACAACAAATCATCCAGATTCATCACCACGGCATCTTGAGCAATGCCCTTCCAAACCGACAAATCTCCGGTTGTTTTCCAATACAAATACGCCAATGACGATTTGGTACCGGCTCCATCGGCATGAATTAAATTGCAAAAGGCGGGATCGCCAGCTAAAACATCGGGCAAAACTTTGCAAAATGCTTGGGGAAAAAGCCCCTGGTCCAAGGAAGCGATGGCTGCATGAACCTCTTGTTTATCGGAAGAAACTCCTCGTTGTGCGTAGCGATCAGACATGCCACAAAGATAAATCTCAAAAAGAGCGGAAGGCGGAATTATTTTACAACCAATATCCCCATTTTCCCCAAATCTACCCAACGTTCTACCCAAGGCCTAGTTTTCACTTGCTCCCATGCGTGTTTCATACTCAGGCTCCAACGAATATCATCCAAAACCATCCAACCGCCCGACGTCATGTTTCCGAAAATAGCATCGGCATACTTTTGTGTTGCAATCCCATCGTGATGACCGTCGATAAAAACCAATCCAAAGTCATGATTATCTTCGAGAACCTGCGGAAGCACATCGGAAAAACGACCGGTGATAAGAGTCACTTGTTGTGAATCTGAAAACGCATTCCTTGCTAAATTGGCGGTGTTCGGATCGCCTTCAATGGAAATCCACTGATTTAGGAAATGGGATCCAGTAACCAAATACCTTAGGCCGATGCCCAGATTCGTGCCCAACTCCAAATTAATTTTGCCCGATTTCAATTGGGCAATACGAAGCAACATTCTACCCCATTTTTCGGAACTGGCTGTGGTGGCAATCATGGTGTTTAAATCAACCTTTCGGTGAATCCCCGTGGATGTACCCGTTTGAGGTGCTACGCCAGAAACCGCACCAAAATCAATGATTTCAATTTCTGACGTTGAAGAAGAACGAAGAATTTGAAGATGTTCTTTAACGGATTCTATGGATGAACCGTGACGAGAAAAAATTCGTGCAGCCTGAAGATGTTCTTTTTCAGCAGCAGGCCAACCTTCAGAGAATTCACACTTCCAGTATTGGTTAAGTTGGCCCAATCGCCAAAGTAAAGCCGAGAAATTCATCAATGATCTCGATGGGCAAAGAGAAGCGCCATTTCCTGAAACAAAGAGGTATCTCCATCAATGAACGATAGCTCCTCCAACGCTTCTTGTAAAAATTGATCTCGAATTTTTTCAGTCCTTTCCTTTGCTTGAGTTCCTTCGTACCAAGAAAGTGATCGCTCAATTTTCTCTACCGATGGCGGTAAGCTCATCATAAATCTAGCGTCAGATTTTTGTTGTTCATTGGAGTTTTCCCAAGCCAAAATAGCCAAAAGGGTTTTTTTATTCGCTAAGATATCTCCACCCGATTGTTTTCCTGTTTTGGAAGAATCTCCGAAACAATCCAACAAATCATCTTGAATTTGAAAAGCCAAACCGGCACTTATAGCAAACTTGTACCAACGACTCGCAACCTCTTCCGAAGTACCGGCAACAAGCGAACCCAATCGAGCGGCTTCTCCCAATAAAACACTGGTTTTTAGCCGAATCATATTTACATATTCTTCCGAAGAAACCATGTCGCGATCTTGAAATTCCATGTCCCACTGTTGACCTTCACACACCTCCAAAGAGGTTTGAAGAAAATGCGTCATTAACACTCCGCAAAGCGGATTTGGGTAGTTCATCAACTGTTGATACGCAACAACCAACATAGCATCTCCACTAAGAATCGCAGTGGAAATATTGTTTCGAACATGAACGGTGGGTTTTCCTCGACGAACTGGAGCATCATCCATGATGTCATCGTGCATTAAAGAAAAATTATGAAAAACTTCAACAGCCAAAGCGGCATGAATAGCATCTTCAAAAGATTTTCCATAATGTTCGGCTACCCAAATGGTGAGCGCTGGACGCAAACGTTTCCCCCCCAGGGCGAGCAAGTAACGCGCAGGATCATATAATCCATCTGGAGAAAGCGTTGGGGTGTTAAATACCCGAATTAATCTTTCCTCAATCAGAGGAAGTGTTTTTTCAAAATGAAGAGAAAAGGCCATTATCCTTTATCGGTGGCCATCACCACTTTAATTTTTAACTTGGTTGTAATTTGAAGAACATCCACCAAATCTTGAACTGAAAGCGACTTTTCAATTCGAAGAACAATGGTAGGTTCATCAATACCAACGATGGCATTGGCCAAAGCATTCTCCAATTCTGCCGTTGGGATTTCTACTTTATCGATAAAAATTCGCTTATCGGCTGTAACAGAAAGAGAAATTTGTTTTTTATTGATTTTTTGGGAAGCAGTAGCCTTGGGAAGAAATAATTTAATCACATTCGGGTTGGCAACCGTAGAAATAATCAAAAAGAAAAGAAGAAGAAAAAACATGATGTCGTTCAATGACGACGTTGAAACTTCGGCGGCAAACCGATTTTTACGGCGAATCTTCATGATTACAACAACAAATTTTTAAACTCAAGCACTTGACGCTGCATCTTCAACAAGAAACCATCAATTTTTCCCTGAAGCAAATGAAGAAAGGTATAGGCAAGTACGCCCACGATCAAACCCGCTCCGGAAGTAATCATTTTTTCATAAAGACCCCCTGAAATAATTCCAATCGAAATATTGTCTTCCAACGAGATTTTATAAAAGATCTTGATGACCCCGGAGATGGTTCCAATGAAGCCCAACATAGGAGCAACACCGGCAATGATTCCCAAGATTCCGAGTTTAGATTCCATGGCAGAAAGTTCAATGGACGCGGCATCTTCCATGTGGCGATCCATTTCCGACATGGGCCGGGAGATCACTTTTAATCCTTGACCATAGATTCGGCCCATGGAACTGCGTTCATTCTCACACAATGCCATTGCACTATTCACATTTCCATCGTGAAGTCCAGTTTTAATGCTTCCGATCAAACTAGGATTCACTTTGCTATTTTGGGCAATATAAATCCACCGTTCAACGAAAATATAAAGGGCAATAATTAACAATAAAACAATGGGAACCATGATCGGTCCTCCTTTAGAAACCAATTGAAAGAAAGATAACTCCTGGCTAACAGCAATTTGAAGCATAATTTTAGTTTTAAACAAAGCTATAACGAAAAAAGGAAGGAAAGATTGGATGTTAAAAGTTTCACGAAATTGTTTTCAAAAATGTACACTAGCCCAATCGCCCCACTTTTTTAAACTTTTCAAAAACTTTCTCGGAATGAGGAGCCACCGCCAATTCTTCGGTAAGGTCTTGCCCAGCCCAATGCTCGTAATGTTTTCCATTTTTCCATAAACGCGATGGAGTTACATCGTAAACATCTCCATTAAATGCTACGTAGATAAACTCCTTGTCCTGGCCATTATAAAGTGCCAATTCGCTTTTTGAAAATATGCGCATCCACAAAAATAAAAAAGGGGACCCGTGAACGGGCCCCCTTTTTTTAGATTAAGATCGAATTAATGCTTAACCGTGATCTTCTTCGTTGTTACGGCATTATTTGCGTGAATATTCAACAAATAAATACCATTTGCCAACTCAGAAACATTCAAATCTACAGCATTTGCTGGAGAATTAAACTCTACACGACGAATCACTTTTCCTTCAACTGAAGTTACTTCAACATACATTCCGTTCATAGAAACAGAAGATTGCAAGGTAACCACATCATTAGCAGGGTTAGGATAAACATTGATCATCAATTCATTGCTTGAACGAACATTGTTCACCAAGTGAGCAGGTGCATTGTTGTAGATACCATTAGCAGATTGCATACGAACACGAACCAAAACCTCTGCATTTGCTAAGATTTCACGATCGAAAGAAACCGAATAAGATTTATCAGAACCTTGGGTATTTACTGTACGAATGCTTGTCCAGTTAACACCATCTACACTCTGCTCGATAATGAACTTACTATTGGCAACTTCTTGTGAAGCAAACCAACGAAGGGTTACTTCTTTATTTCCAAGAGCCAAATCGTTGGTCAACCAGTCTACTTGGAAAGAAGAAATCTCAGGCATATCTGTTGTTGGCAAGATACGAGAAGTCAAAGATTCACGCATTTGAGGACCACCAACCATACCAGAAGCTCCAGTTAACAATTTGATTACAAACATGTCGGTTTGTCCTTTTGCCACTACAGAGGTAACACCAAAGTTGGTTGTGCCAGCAGAAGTACCTGTAACGTAAACAGCTCCAGAACTGCTAACCGCAACATCAGAACCTGATTTTGCTACCGCACCCGTAGAAGAAGAACGATTCACCCAGTTTGTTCCACCATTGGCATCAGCAGAATAAACAAACATGTCACCAAGACCCGTAGAATTCAAGGAATAACCACGGAAGTACGCATTGTTCTGATAAAAACCAGTTCCTACAAAGTTATTTGATGCATTGTAGGTAGCAATTTTACCGAAGTTATCAGAGCCGGTTCCACCCATGGTATAAACCCACTGATATACACCTGCAGCACTGAATTTAGTAACAAAAATATCTTCAGCACCACGTGTTAAAATCATACGAGAAACAACACGAGATCCAGGAGCATCAATGTGGAAGTTGAATGTTCCAGTTACAATTGGATTACCACTTGCATCAAGAGCAATACCATTACCGTATTCAGAACCAGTACCAGAAAGTGTACGACCCCAAACAACAGATCCATTGGAGATGTTGTGTTTACCAACGAACATGTTGAATGTTCCTGAAGAAGCCAAGTTATACGGACCAGAAATGTCGCGGTTGTTACAGAAATAACCCGTAGTGTAAATAAAGTTATTGTCAATAGCAAGGGCGTTGGCCATATCATACGAATAACCACCTTGACCAACAACCCAATTCGCAGCACCAGTAGCAAGCGAAAGCGAACCAATCATGGCATCAATTTCACCAGCAGCAGAAATGGTATTACCAAAGGTTAAGGAACCTCCAAATCCACCTACAAAATACAAGTTAGTAGCATCTGCTTTAATGTCATTAATTACATCTGCAGTAGTTCCACCAATCTTGATTGCATATTGAACTACACCAGAAGATGAGTACTTAACAACGAAACCGTCGGTAGAACCTGAAGAGGACAAACTAACGTTACCCGCTTTCATTACACCTTGGAAACTACCAGCTACATAAATGTTACCACTTGCATCGGTTACAACTGAACGTACATTTTCAATGGCGGTACCCGTAATGGTTCTTGCCCAGAAAGGATTGCCCAAAGAATCTGACTTAATGATCATAACATCATTATTACCTAAACGAGTATCACCTTTCAAGGTATCACTACCAATGATGGCACGGTTGAAATACGTACCTACTGAGATAACGTTTCCAGATGCATCGGTTGCAACACTACGACCTTCATCCAACAATGAATCACCATAACCACGAGACCAAGAGAAATTCATCAAGGAAGAGGTACTGTTGTAAACAACGGTTGATGTGTCGTTAGAACGCAAGAAATCGCTAGCAAAAGAATGATAAAAACGCACGGTATCCATAGCGTTTGGCGTAGGAGTAAGTGTAGTTGAAAAATAAACCGAGGTGGTATCACCAACATTTAAATTCAAAGATGGCGTAGATGAAGCCAAAACGCTACCATTACGAGAGAAATTGAAAGTAACTCCAGTTCCTGTGTAATTAGAAGGACCATTGTTTTGAATCAAATAGCGGATGTTACGTGCAGAACCCGCTGTACCAGCTCCATTGCCCGCAGCCGTTGCAAATACGTTAACAATGGCAATATCGCGAATATCAGGGTGAGATAGGCTAATGGTAAAGTTACCTGTTCCGCCTTTACCTCCCGTTTGGTTGGAAACACGAACATAATACACTTGACCAGGAATAAACGCTGTAGAAGAATAAACTTCCTGAACATTCATGGCAGCAGAAGTTGCGCAACCAATTTGAGTCAATGAACCACAAGAGTAAGAAGAACCACCTGTTGAGAAAACCTGAATAGCAGGATTGAACTGTACTCCAGGTGCTACCGGAGTAACACGAATGGTGTGAGAAGAATAATCTGCACGGAAAGCGAACCAAACATCAGCTGCTGTGGTAGCACAAAATACGGGTGTCGTTGAAATGGTTGCATCGATCACTGAACGAGTAGTCAAGTTGGTAGAAGGAGCAAGCGTTGATGTCAAACGAACAGCACCAGCACATTCATCATTCACTGGAGGTGGCGGCAACAAAATACCTACAAGATTAAAGTAACCATTGTTTCCAGTTGGAACAGTGTAAGCATTGTTATCTTGATAAACACGAATATAATACGTCTGATTTACAGCAGAAACCAATTCAGTGTCCTGAGTAGATCCACCATTACCATCATTGATATGAGCAACTGCTGTTAATGCTCCGCAACCTGTGCGCGAAGAATAAATCGCCATACCCACTTTAGTACCAGTACCTTGACGTAAATCAAAAGCATATTTTTTACCTACAGTGCCAGGGAATGCAAACCATGCATCGCGTCCATAAGAAATGGTCGTATTTCCGGTAGCATTAGGACCAGCAGCAACAACAGATGTACTAGCCGTGGTTCCTTTCAACGAATACTGAGAACACCACTCGGTTGGGAATGTAGTTAATACTGGCAAAACAACCGCAGTTGTACACTCATTATTGGTCACATTCGCTTCTCCAGGTCCAGCAACGTAGGCTGTTGTATTATTAGGAACGAAGGAATAACGAGTATAACAAGGCATAGCACCGGCCAAATTGGTTGGATCGGTTGAACCGAAATCTTCACCACCAACAGAACCCAAAGCAACCAATTGATTACCACTAAGAGTACCAGTACCCCAACCGTTCAAACCAACAGAGTAGGTGTACTGACCTGTTGAGAAACTAGGAGCTGTACCATCATAGAAAGATGAATTTCCATAAACAATATCAATACGATTGCCATTTTCAAATAAACGAACTTGAGCATTCAAAGAAGGACCTGCATAACCAAATTTCTCAATTCCGATGAATTCTACATACAGAATACGATTTGGAGCAGAACCTTTTACTTCGTATTTGAAACCGGTTGTTAAACCAGCGGTATTGTTACCCGGAGCAACCATATCATCCCAGAAAGGAGCAATGACAGCACGTGAAGAAACACCCGAATTCAAATTGTTCGATAGGTTATTGCTGGTCACAGCCGAGCTCGCTAAAGTCATCCAACCGTTGGTGCTCACACGGAAACCTACAACATTTCGGCCAGCGTAAGTGAATGGGAAAGGCATCGCTACGGTATCCGTAATGTTATCGTCACCAGAGGTGTTTAATCCCCAAGTAAAGGAATTACCCGTTGTTGCGATAGAACCATAGGAAGAGCTATTAATCGGAGTTTTCGTAATTGTGTAATTCAAGAATTCCAAGTTCGGCGTTAAACATACGCGGTAAGTTCCAGCACCACCGGTACCCCCTGCACTGTGGTAAACACGTACAGCATACCAGTTGCCCGCTACCAAACCTGAAAGCGTACCAGATTCAGCAACGCCCAAACCAACACCATCAAACGTACCAATGCGATTGGCTGCGTTCGCAGAATCTACAATCTTATTCGGACCCAAATTGAAAACTTCCAATTTTGGATTGAACTGAAGAACCGTAGGAGTAACAACAATGTTTACGCCACCAATACCGGCAGAACCCGTAGCTTGGAATACGTGCCAGTTATCCTTCAAGTTCGTTACCGCTGTTGTTGGAGCGGGCAAAGAAGTGAAAGAAGACGCTGTAGAATAAATATCGGAAGTTGGAGAACAAGAAGAAGTTACTGAAATGGTATCAGCACCGCCCAACGAATCGATCGCTGGAGGAATTACCGCATACACATCAATTCCAACGTCACCCAATCCACCAAACGTACTGGTGGTGGTATCACCGTGGTGATACACACGCAAGTAATAAGTACCAGCTGTTGTTGTTGTGGAAGTATAGGACGCAATACGTCCTAATCCCGTTGTGCTTGATGTTCCAGCAACGGCAGCGGCAACAAACGTTAAACTCGCAGGGTTAGAACCTGAGTACAATTCTACAACTGGACGAACCAAGTTCGAACCTGCAACATCAATACCGAATTGAACCGGATT
>JAIYBD010000184.1 GCA_027488715.1 Bacteroidota bacterium
ATAAATCCCGATCGGAAAACTCTGGGACCGTTGCCTTAAAAAAAATAAATTTTTCCACGGGGGATAAATCCCCACCCCCACCGAGAGCAATTTACGGCTTTTTTCGGAGTTAGTCGTTAATGAAACGTTTATAAACGTTTCTATCCGTTTATAAACGTTTACGATACGGCTAATTTCCTGAAATCACGTAAATTTGACTTGGGTAGGGGACGGCGGTCCCTGAGTCTAATCGAAGGGCGGTCCCTGAGTCTAATCGAAGGGCGGTCCCTGATCCTGCCGAAGTGTAGCCCCTGTTTGCGCGAACTTTTGAATGATGATCGGCAACAACACATGACCCGTTTGCTGAAAGAGTGGTCCCCGTTTGCTTAAAGTTTAGGTTTTTGATCTAATGCTAGAAAAGCCGCCTTAACACCAATTGAATAAAGTGGCTAAAGGCGTGGAATAGAGCCTAAAATCAAGAAGTCAACTGGGCAGATTCTGCCACAACGTTTCGGTCGATTTTCTTCACCAATCCTTGTAAAACTTTTCCGGGGCCTACTTCATAAAATTCGGTGGCTCCATCGTTCAACATTTGCTGAACGCTTTGGGTCCAACGAACGGCTCCGGTGAGTTGAATCTTGAGGTTATGTTTGATTTCATCGGGGTTGGAAACTCCGCGTGCAACCACATTTTGATAAACGGGGCATCGGGGAGTTTGGATTTGGGTTTGATTAATAGCGGCCTCGAGTTTTTCTTGGGCAGGTGCCATTAATGGGGAGTGGAAAGCTCCGCCCACGGCGAGGGGGATGGCACGTTTGGCACCGGCCTCGGTGAGTTTTAGACAACCCATTTCTACTCCTTTCAAAGAACCAGAAATAACAACTTGTCCGGGGCAATTGAAATTTGCGGCAACCACAATTTCGTCGGAGATTTGGCTACAAACCGATTCTACAACGGCATCTTCGAGTCCGAGAATGGCGGCCATGGTAGAAGGTTGCATTTCGCAGGCTTCTTGCATGGCCAATGCACGTGCCGAAACCAAACGAAGTCCATCTTCGAAGGAGAGGGCGCCGGCCGCTACGAGTGCAGAAAATTCGCCCAATGAATGGCCGGCGACCATGTTGGGCTGGAATTGGTTGCCCAAAAGAGTGGCCAACACCACCGAATGAATGAATACGGCCGGTTGGGTTACTTTGGTTTGTCTCAAATCTTCCTCTGTTCCTTCGAACATGATTTTTGAGATTTCGAATCCTAAAATTTCATTAGCGCGATGAAACATGGTTTTTGCCAATGCTGAAGATTCGTACAAATCTTTCCCCATTCCTGGGAATTGGGCGCCTTGGCCCGGGAAAATGTATGCTTTCATGGGGTTAATTTCCAAAATATTCAACAAAGTTACGCTCCGTTTCAACTAATTTAATTCCATGTAAGGCATAGGTGTCGCCCAAAAGCAAAGGTTTTAAAATATTGAAGATTTCAACAGCCAACACCTCAGTGGAAGCCATTTTATCTTTCATGAAGGGAACATCCAGATTGAGATTTTTGTGATCAAGTTCTTCGATGATGTGTTCTTCGATGATTTTCTTCATCCAATTTAAATCGACAACAAATCCAGTTTCGGGATTTATTTCACCTTTTACGGTGACGAAAAGGTCGTAATTATGGCCGTGCCAGTTGGCATTGGCACATTTTCCAAAACAGGCTTGGTTTTGTTCATCAGACCAATTTGGTTGATAAACCCGATGCGCCGCATTAAAATGCATTTTTCTTGTCACAAAAATCATGAGGCAAAGATACAAACACCTTTATCTTTGCTAAAAAGGAAAAATTGTGATTGTTATAACGGGTGCTGCCGGATTTATTGGAAGTCATTTAGCAGAAGGCCTTGCTAAGCAAGGATTTCTTGACTTGGTTTTGGTCGATGATTTTTCCAAATTGGAGAAAAAGGGCAATTGGAGTAATTTGGTTTATCAGGAGTTGGTTCATCGCGATGAATTTTTTGAATGGTTAAATTCAAATCATAAAATGGTTCAGTACATTTTTCACCTTGGTGCCAGAACCAATACCTTGGAACAAGATGAAGAGGTATTGAACCGGTTGAATTTTGAATATTCAAAAAAGGTTTGGGAGATGTGTGTTCGCTTTGGAATACCCTTGTGTTACGCGAGTTCGGCGGCCACCTACGGAGATGGATCATTAGGTTTTAATGATGATTTGTCAACCATCCATCAACTTCAACCCCTAAATCCGTATGGTTGGTCGAAACATCGTTTCGATCTTTGGGCGATTGAGCAAAAAAGGAAACCTGTTCAGTGGGTAGGCTTAAAATTTTTTAACGTTTATGGAAATCGCGAGAAACACAAAGGAAGAATGGCTTCGGTCGTGTTTCATGCCTTTCACCAAATTGCTTTAACCAACGAATTGAAACTCTTCAAATCTTACCGAGAAAATATTTTAGATGGTGAACAAAAAAGAGACTTTATTTACGTTAAAGATTTGGTTTTAATGATGATAAGTATAATGACAGACCGGAAAATATTGGGAATATTCAATGCGGGTACTGGCCATGCGCGTACATTCAACGACTTATCAACAATTATTTTCCAAGCGATGGGTTTGTCTAAAAAAGTAGTCTATGTTGACATGCCTGAAGGACTTCAAAATCAATACCAATATTTCACCGAAGCAAATATGATTTCGTTTTTCAAAAAAAAATCTCTTATTTTTACCCCAATCGAAAATGGTGTATTGGAGTACGTTGAAATGCTTCAAAAAGAAAATTCCAGTTCGACTTTATAACTTAGATGAAAACAGAAAAGATGGACATGAAAAAACACATGCGAAGATTTTTGACTACCCTTTCTATAGTGATGGGTTTCATGGGATTTGTAAATTCCCTCCACGCGCAAATTAATGACACGGTGGTGGTGGGTTGTTTACCAGCTGCTGCTTACCGTTTTACATTAACCAATCCGCCCGCCAATCCAATTTCTGTTTGTTGGGATCTGGCAGATGGAAATGGATTTGTTTGTAACAACTTGCCCATTGCACAGGGTGTTTATTCCACTGCGGGTTTGAAAAATATCATTTGTCGTGTAGAAACAACCCCTGGAGTTTTCAGCACCTTCAACCATAGCATTACCGTTAATGCTTCACCAAATGCCACATTTTCGATCGATTCACCCAATCTTTCATCCTGTGGAGGCATCATTTCTAGATTGTTTACTTTAACCAATCCGAATAATGTTAATCGCGTAGTTTGGGAGGTTACCAATGTTACTACTGGAAATTTAATTAATCGTCAAACAGTTACCACGGCTCCGTATCAACTAAGACAAGTGTTTAGCGCTTCCGGAAATTTCCGAGTTAAAGTTGTGGTTTTTGATAACACTGGTTGTGTTAATGAGTTATCCCAAAATTACACCGTTACCATCAACCGACCTATCACAGGAAATTTCTCTTCATCTTTACCTTTTGAGTCTTGTTTACCCGCCGCTTATTCCTTTACGCCAAACTTATCTATCCCAACCGGAGTAGTTGTAGATTCAGCGATTTGGACACTAACCTCCATGACGGGAACTACACCTCCTCCTCCCCAAGTTTTTTACCAAACTAATCCTCCTACAGCCAACCTTTCTCTTCCAACCTTCACCACGCCCGGGGAATATCAAATTTCTTTAAGAGTTATTGCTCAAGGATGTACTTCATCAATTCCGGCTCCATTCCCTTCGTTCAAAGTGGATAACCCGCCGACCTTGAGCTTTACTTTCAATGGTGGCCGAACTGCATCAGCAGTTTGTTTAAATCAGATTTTTGATTTGCAAAACAACACCAATACGACCAATAACTTACCTGGTGGCACGTTTACATGGGATTTTTTCCCAAGCCGTCCTGTTACGGCTCCAGGTGGAGCTCCAACAACGGGTTTGTTTAAATTCAGATATACCAACGTGCCCCTTGATTCCAATTCCATCATCCTACGTTGGAATGGTGCATGTAAAGCAGTAGATACCCTGAAAAAAGTATTGCTTACTAAGGGCCCACTTGCCCGTATCGCCTTGAGAAACCCTTATCCTCCGGTAAGTTGCGATTCTCCTTTTGTGTTTGAAATTACCGATTCTGTTTCTTGGAAGCCAGCAAATGGAAGTACCAGCTTCACGCATCGTTGGTACCGATATGCTGCCAATGGTATCCTAATTACTGATAGTGTTGATGGTGTACTTCCTATTTTCCGCGATACCATTTCGGTATTAGGAGAAAGAAGATGGTATCAGGTTCGATTCTTGAATTACAACGGTTGCGAAGACTTGTCTACAAAGATTTCAGTTCAACGTGCTGTTCCCGAGGTAACCATTACGGCCCCCTCTGTTTCTTGCGATAACCCCATTATTGATCCAAAGTCATTGGTTCCTAATCCAGGGTCTCCCATATTTATTTATAAATTTGAAGTGTACCAACAAGGTAATCCTTCGAATATCATTGCTACGGCTGGCCCTAGTAACTACAATTCGCTACCTCCCATTGTATTGAGTAAAACCTCTTCTCTGGGTGCCAACATCACCAATGGAGGTAATTATACCATTCGAGTGGTGATGGGAATTAATCCTACACTTTCTGCTTGTACTGATACCGACATGGTTAATTTCACTTTGGCTTCTTCCAACGTAGAACTCGGACGTTTGGTGGGTGGTTCTCACGTACCCAATAATTCAGGTGGCTGTTTAACCGGTGGTACTCACTCGGCTACATTTAATTCCTACGAAGATCTTCCAGAGCGTTTCCCTGCCAACAATACCATTGCCTCTTACGCTTGGTCAGTAACAGGTCCAAATGGACCCGTTACCACCCTAACAGGTTCAACCACTCCTACCCTTAGTGCAACATTCAATGAAGTAGGTGTGTTTACTGTTTCATTATTGGTAACAACCACTCAAGGTTGTACCATTACCCGCCAAATGCAATATGAAGTAGGTACGGTTGCAACAATTAACGCCACGCCTAATGCCGGTGATACACTGATTGTTTGTAAAGATGCTGATATAACTTCAGTCTCTGCCAGTGGTAGCCAAGGATCGTCCTTTACCTATCAATGGGCAGTATACAATGCAACTCCTGCTGGACAAGGAACGGTGGTGAATACCGCATTACCCACGACTCCGGTAACCGTTAGTAATTTAACAGATTTCAATCCTACATTTAAAATCAAAACCAACAACCCTTATTACTTTGTGGTAACTGTTACCAACGATAAAGGATGTACGGCTACAAATCGAATTTTGGTGAAAGGATCTTCCATTGTTGCCTCCTATCGTGTTAGTGATTCGGTACTATCTTGTCCGGGTTACAAAACATTCTTGAGTTATAATTTCGATGCCATTTCCTTCGATTGGGAATTTACAGATCCTATTGGAAACGCTGGAAATCCATTGGTAACCAATCAAAATAATCCTTCACCATTGGATTCTGCCACGGCCTATTTTGGAATCGGTGGAAATAAAACTGTTCGCTTGGTGGTGACTTCTCAATACGGATGTACCGATACAACATCCTTCAATTTGAAAGTTGGTGGTCCGATTCCATTCCCATTTGTTTCTAACCCAACTTCGAAGCGAGGTTGCGACTCTCTTACGGTAACCATTCAAGATCGTTCAACCAACATTGAAAACTTCTTGTTTAGTTGGGGTGATGGGTCGTCTAACTACAATTTGTCAGCTACTAATTCTCATACCTACAAATATCCTTATTCTATCAAAAATGATTCTTTGGTGAAATATGCGATTAATATGTTTGCCATCGGGCAGAATTGTGTAGTTACATACACCGATACGATTACCGTTTATCCACGTCCTGTTGTAAGTGGATTTGTATTGAGCGATTCGTTATGTAGTCCAGCATCTTTTGATTTTAACGATACTTCTCGTTTTGCTCCTAACGGAACTTATGGTGCTGGTACCAACAATACAATTTATTCCTGGAACTTCAACGATGGTACCGGTTGGAATACTCAAACTGCTCCGCTTCCATCGCGCAATCGTACAAAATCTATGGCTACCCCCGGAATATACAATGTTTTGTTAGCGATTACCAATCCATGGGGATGCGTAGATACCAATCGTTTAGCCCGTGTTCGCGTATTGGACACTCCGGTGGCTAATTTTTATGCTGTTGATTCAGTTAAATGTTGGGCAAATGGTTCAAATGGATTTATTTTCAACGATGCTTCTACCTACACTAACTCTACGGCAACCAATTGGAGATGGTATTGGAGCGATCCAACCGCTGTTCCTAATGCGGTTAACGGATACACCACCACAGGCCCATCGACCGGAGCTGTTAATTTCACGGTTCCAGGTTCTAGTACCAACGTTCAACACACCATTCGTTTGGTAGTAACAAACGCTTTCGGTTGTGCCGATTCTGTAGCGAAGCCTAATTACATTACCGTTCGTGATACCATACCATTGGCTCCGATTTCTCCTACCTTCATTACCGTAGATCCTTTAACCTTGCGAAATCACGTAGAAATCAATTGGAGATCTAGAACCTCTCCTGAATTTTTGAACTACGAAATTTTCAGAAACAATACATCCGTTGCTACCATTACCAATTCTACTACCACTTCCTACACCGATGTTATCGATGTGGTGAATGCTGGAACTAGCTTGAGTTACAAAATGCGTGTTAATGATGTTTGTAATCAACCATCTTCATTCGATACCACGCATAGCACCATCAAAGTAAGTGTGAATGGTGTGGCAACAGGTGGTTATGCTACCAATAACATCTCATTCAATGCCTATGAGGCTTGGGGCGCTCAAACTTCGTTGGATTATTATGAAGTATTCCGTAAAAAAGGAACCAACGGTGTATTTGCTCCCATTGGTCGCGTTGCTCCGGTTGTTGGAAATACCAACTATCTGTATGTAGACTCTGGCCTTTGTGCAGATACCTTCTACTACTACGTAAAAGCGTTGCATAAAAATTATCCAGATCCTCGTTTTGGTTACTATTCCATTTCTAACTACGATTCGATTGTTGCAAATTTCAGTGTTGTAGTTACTCCTGTTGAAATCAACTACGTTACGGTTGAAGCCAATAATAAAATCTCTTTAGCTTGGACACCAGCACCGCTTGCAACAGGCGTTCTTAAAAATTACATCGTTGAACGTAAAGATGCCACGAACCCAGTTTCAACGATTATCTATCGTGGAACAGCAACAACCTTCTCTGATGTGACTGTTGATGCTTCCTCAAAAGTTTATCAATACATTGTTCGTTACGAAGATCAGTGCGGCAATTTGTCCAATTCTTCCGATACTTCTGTGAATATTTTGGCCACATCTTCTACCGTTAAAATTGCGAATTACGACGCTTATGACATGAAAATCGATTGGACTCCTTACGCTACTTGGAAAAATGGAGTTATCCGTTACGATGTGGAAGTAAAGTATCCAACCGGTTGGAGAACCATCGGATCTGTTCCCGGAAACGCTTTAACGTTTATTGATGTAAACGTACCTCGCAATGAAATTGACGGCGCTTATTGCTATCGCGTTAAAGCTATCGAAAACGATGCAACACCAGATTCCTCATTCTCGAATGAAACCTGTATCAACTATCCCTCGAAGATTTTAATTCCAACTGCATTTACACCTAACGGTGATTTGTTAAACGATACCTTGTTTATCAATGGCGCTGGTTTGAAAGCTTACGATTTCCGCGTTTACGATCGTTGGGGCAAATGTGTATTCCAATCTACTGACATTACCGAAGGATGGAATGGCCGTTTGCAGAATACGGGTGACCCTTGTCAATCTGGAATTTAC
>JAIYBD010000044.1 GCA_027488715.1 Bacteroidota bacterium
CACAGCGGCTCCCTGCCGGCGTCTAACCCGGTCATCACCAGTCCAATTCCCACCGCGCGGGGAAAGATTTTCCAGTTTTTGGGGAAAAAACTTGCGAAAAGCACAACGAGAATGGCCCAATTTAGACCAATGGTTGGGGGAACTTCTAAAATTTTGGGGCCAAGGGCCTGTTGGTAAGCGTAAATGCCAAATATTTTTCCCGTGGCCACCCCAATCACTTCAATACTCCACCCCAAAAGAGCCAATATTCCAAAAATGATTAGATTTTTGGTTGAGTGTTTGAGATGCCATACCACCATGAAGGTGCCTAATCCCAACGTGAGGGGCGTGAGAGGAAGAAAGAAATCTCTTGTGGTTTCCCAACTGATTCCCATCATGCCAAAAAAATGCATGCTGAGGTACAGCCACCATAAATAGGTTATCCATCCATGACTCGGTTTTTCCAGGTGTTGGTCTTGCGAAATGTTTTCCATATACTATTCAACAAAGTTCGGTAAAAATGGATGAGAAAAAAGGGATAATAAACCCAACTTTGAAACGGGACCAAGGCCGTTTTTCGGTTGAGATTGATGATAAAAGTAACCCATCCGATCATGAAAAACACCCCGTTGCACCACCAAAATTCGGTAAAGCAGAGGAATAACGGAAAAATGATGCTGGCCAGTAGATGAGCAAAAGCCCCGGGAATTCCCCCCAAAAGCTGGGTGATGTTTTTTGAAAAGCCAATTCTGGCCTCTTTACTTCCCTGGTACATCAGGGTTGAAATACGTGGATCAGAGAAAAAAAGAGCTGTTTTTCCTCCATTCCGTTTGGTGAGCTGAGCCACCTTCAAGTCTTCGACCATTTCGGTTGAAACCGCATCCCATAACCGATATTTTTGTAAAAAATCGGTTCGAAATAACAGGACTTGTCCGTTGGCCGCTGCAAATCGCCACCATTTTTTTTCGGTGATCCACCGCAGCGGGAGATGGGAAAGTAACACATGAAACATCAACGGAACCACCAATTCTTCCCCAAAAAATCGGAACCGTTGGAATGGAAAGACCGAAAGTAAATCCGTTTTTTCCTCCATCGCCGTTTGAAGTAAGTCGGAAAATCCTTCGGATTCAATTCGCACATCAACATCCATAAAAAGAGAATAGGTCGTTCGTAGGTGAGGCGTTAGCGTTGCACAAGCCCACGGCTTTCCAAAGTGATGCGGCGTGAGAGGAGGTGAAGAAAAAACAAAAGTTTGGGGTCTTTTTTGAGCGAATTCCAGAAGCAATTGAAGCGATGCATCGGTGCTATTATCGTCGCAAAACAACACGGGACCCGAAAAGCCGCTGTGGGCAAGGTCGTTAAAATAAGCGGGTAAGCGGCTTTCTTCATTCCGGATGGGAATACATAAGGATAGGGATGATAAATCCATCGTTGCCGTTCGTTTGGGAAGGAAAGATGGGAAAAACGCATTGGATAGCGAAACCCCCAATCGCACCAAGGAATACCACGCCACCACAGAAAGGAGAATTATTGCCATTTCTGTTGTTCTAGTTCCACGCATTGTTGGTGAAAACGGTTCCACTCCTCATCTACAGCTTCTGGGTGTCGGGAGGTGATGGGCTGAAGGTAGATGGTGCAATGGGCCCTAACGTGAACCGAAAAAGAATAATGTACGGAAAGGGCCCAAATTTCGGCATGGGCAGGAAGGCGATTCACCAAATATTGAATTCCTTTCGGGAATGTGAGATGAGCAACGTGTTGACTTTCCAATCGACCTTGAGGAAAAACCAGAACATGGTTAGGATTTTCCAATAATTTCAGGGTGTAGTTTAAACTTTCAAGGACAGAACGGTTGTTTTTTTGAATGGAATAGGCACCCAAGTAGGTCAAGAACTTTCGTTTGGTTAGCTCGGAGAGGAGCATCATGACATAGAAGGGTTTTTTCCAAAATTTTTGGTGAAGGATAAAAATTAGGATTCCATCCCACCAACTTTGGTGATTACAAAGTAATAGAACAGGAGCGTTGGTTGGTGGTTTTTGATTGGGCCAATGGATTCGAGCGAAGTAGAACGAGGCTAAACATTGAAGAATCCGAAAAAACAGAAATTGGGTTCCACGTGATGGGCGGGCAACCATCATGAATTTTTTCCGAGAATCAAATTAGCCGTAATCTTGGCTGAACTCAAGACCAAAGGAATTCCACCACCGGGGTGAACGGTTCCGCCCACAAAGTACAACCCGGTAATGGGCGATTCGTTGGGTTGGCGTTTGAACATGGACCAGGCGCCGATGGAGCGATTGCCATAAATGCTGCCACGGTAGGCGCCATTGCTTTTTTCCAAGGTGTAGGGATCGAGAAAATCTTCGAAAACCAAATGATCTAAAACGTTAATTCCCAATCGATCCTGAATCTTTTTCATGATCAATTTTCGGAGTTTTTCCCGTTTTTCAAACCAGTTGTCTTTCTTTTCCCTCGGTGGAACATTGATCATCACAAACCAGTTTTCGTGCCCTTCAGGTGCATCGGAATGAACCACTTTGGAAGTTATATTGATGTAAATGGTAGGGTCGGATGGCGCCACGGAGGAATCAAAAATTTCGGCAAATTCCTTTTCATAATCTGCTGAAAATAGAATGTTGTGAACATCAAGTTGAGGAAAATTCCCTTTCATTCCCCAATAAAAAACGAGTGGAGCCGAAGACTTTGGTTCCTCCTTACGATCATCTACAATGTGGCTGCTAGCATTTTGGAGGATGGTGTCGTAAGCCGTATGATTATCAGCATTGCAAATGATAATTTGATAGGGCTGCTCTAAAAAGCCAACCTTTAATGATCGTACTTTCCCCTGGTGAACACTAATCTTTGATACTTTGGAATTGAAATTGAATTCCACACCTAAGTCAAGAGCCAGTTGTTTTAAGGCTTTCGAAATGGAATACATGCCACCTTCAGGCAGAAAAGCACCGATGTTGTATTCAAGGTGGGCAGTTTGTTGAAGAATACCAGAGGATTCGAATGGACTAGAGCCGGAATACGTGGCCAAACGATCGAAAATTTGAACCAGTTTCGGACTGGAAAATGAATTTTGGTTTCGTTCGTGCAGGGTTTGGAATATTTTGAACCTGCGTAATTTGAAAAAAAGCGGGAGATTTTCTAAGGTGAAAATTGAAAAAATGCTTTTAATGGGCTTCTCCAAAAAGGGCTCTTTGGTTTGTAAAAATTGTTTTGATGCTGTTTGCAAAACCCGTTTAATCTCCGCCTCGGGAACGTTGAAAAACTGACTTCCGTTTTTGGCGAATTCTACGGGATCAGCTGGCACCGAAAACTCGGTTTGATCGGCAAAGAAGTACTTGGTAACAGGATCTAATCGGCGATATTGGAAATAATTGCGTGGATTTTTTTTCGCTTTCCGAAATAAATCGTCCACCAAACCTGGCATGGTAAACAAAGAAGGACCTTTATCAAAACGAAACCCTTGAGCACGCAATTCCGACAATTTTCCACCCACATCATCTCCAGCTTCAAAAACAGTAACACGATGTCCTTTCAAGGCAAGTCGAATGGCAACCGCCAATCCGCCAATGCCGGCTCCTACAATTCCAATATTTTTTGAACTAGATTTTTTCACTCGGTTTTTTTCTTTTGAATAATTCGTACAGATACACATTCCATGAAAGTGCTATCAATGAATACGAAGTGTCTTCAATAGGGATGGTTCCAATTCTAATCCCTAAATTTTCGGCATTGTTGTACCAAACAACGGGATAATAGGTCAAAAAACCATTAACAACCAGGAAGGGAATCAAATGGATGAGGTAAAGTAACCAGAACCGATTCCAGTTGATAGCTTTCATGAAAAAAAGAACAATGATACTCAGACCTCCCAACCCAAATGATAGCAAGCTGTACCATTGGTTGAAAAACCGAATTCCAATGCAAAATAAACCAATTCCGATAAGCAATGAAAGCTTATCCCAAAATTTTCCTGGAAGCTGATAGTTGAAAAAAGACAAAAGCTCCGCAATAAATACACAACAAAAGGGAATGATGATGAAGAAAGAAATCTCCTCGATGGGTAACTCCATCCATTTAATGCCTAAAATTCGCTCTGAAGTGAACCCCCAAAACGAATTCTTTGTGAAAATACTGTCCCAAATGATGAATGGAATGGCTACAATAATTCCAGCCTTAAGTGCATATTTCCATTTTTTGTAAAAGTTAACCCTTCCATCAAACGACAAAGCCAATGGCCCTGCCACCGATAAAAGCATGATGATAAGGTAGGTGTATTGTTTCAAAATGGGATGTTTTTGAGAAATAACCGATCAGTTTCTGAACAAGTTCCATAAAAAAGAATACTGTCCCTGATTTTTTTCGCCATCGCATTCGGATATTCCCGGTGTTTGTTTTGGCGAAATAACGCGATCATCTTTTTTACATCTTCGTTCATGTGGTTTCCCCCTTGAAGAAACGACGGCAAATTTCGTTCATACGAGAACCGAAGATACCGAATTTCCAACGATTCTGGATTTTGAAGAATACTCCGATCAAACCCCTTTTCTGCATCTTCCAACAAAGAGAGTTTGGTTGCGGGGTTCCAAGCGTGTTTGGCCAATAAGGTTTGAGATGCCGCCCAATAGGCCGTTTGAATTGTATTTTTTTGCTTCCATGAATCGAGCGACTCCGATAATTTTTCGGCGTAACTCTCAGTTTCAATGCCTAAATCATACCATTTTCGGCATTGCTCAAGCGTTTGAGAACGAACATATAAAAAAAAAAAAAAAATGAGGAAAGCCATCCAAAGAAATTTCACAGCAAATTGAACTGGTTGCGGAGCGCCATGAGGCCAACTACCGCCGCTTTACGTACATTGGAAATGCGAATGCGGGATTCGAGCACAGCTTGCGGGCTAGATCGAGCAATCTTATGGAAAAGACTGAGGTAGAATCGATAAGCGGCTAATACGCCCAAACGAGAGC
>JAIYBD010000203.1 GCA_027488715.1 Bacteroidota bacterium
AGCCCAAAAACGAATCGGTGCGTCCTGCCATTTTTGCTTTTGCGGGCGAGGTGTATTCCGGCTTGGATGCGCATTCCATGACGGAGGAGGTTTGGCACAGGGCTCAAAAACAATTAAGGCTGCTCAGCGGATTGCATGGCGCATTGCGCCCCCACGAATTGATTCAGCCGTATCGGTTAGAAATGGGCACCCAAGTGAGCATCGGCCGAAAGAAAAATTTGGTGGAATTTTGGAAAACAACCGTCACCAAATCCATCAAAGAAGAAATCGAAGAAGGAATTTTGGTGAATTTAGCGTCTGCCGAATACGCACGAGTGGTTGATTTTAAGTCGATCGCTAATCCGGTCATTGAATGTCAGTTTTTGGAATTTTCTAACGGAAAGTATAAACCTGTGCAGTTCTTTTTAAAGAAGGCAAGAGGCCTGATGGCCAGGTACTTATTGGATGTTGATGCAAAGACATTGGATGATATCCGAGGTTTTGATCGGGAGGGATATCGTTGGAGTGAGGCGGAAAGTTCAGGAAACAAGTTGGTGTTTTTGCGCGGATAGTCGCATCTTTGCAGTATGATTTTAACCGATACTTCCATCCTACAAGCCATTCAAGAAGGCAAGATTGTGATTGAGCCTTTTGATCGATCCGCTTTGGGAACTAATTCTTACGATGTACATCTTTCCAAACACTTGGCCATCTATTCCAATCGGGAGTTGGATGCGAAAATGGATAATCCGATTTCTGAGTTCGAAATTCCAGAAGAGGGTTTTGTACTGCAACCCGGAGAATTGTATTTGGGAAGTACCATGGAATACACCGAAACCCACCATACGGTTCCGTTTTTGGAAGGGAAAAGTTCGGTGGGAAGGTTAGGGATTGATATTCATGCGACCGCCGGAAAGGGCGATGTAGGATTTTGCAATTATTGGACGTTGGAGATTAGTTGTGTTCGTCCGGTACGGGTGTATGCGGGAATGCCCATTGGTCAGTTGATTTATTTTCAGGTAGAAGGGGGAATTGAGAACTTGTACCATTTGAAAAAGAACGCTAAATACACGCAAAAGAGTCCGAAACCCCAAGCTTCCATGATGTGGAAGAACTTCTAAGAAAAAATTAATACGGACGTGTTGGAATAATCGGTTGGTTTTCCTACCTTTGCAGTCCTTTTAAGGAATAACTAAAATTTTTTATACAGTGAAACCTACGTTAAGTTACAAAACTGTCTCCGCCAACAGCGCAACTGTTGAGAAGAAGTGGCACGTTATCGATGCCGAAACGGAGATTGTGGGTCGCTTGGCAACTGCTGCTGCAACGTTGTTGCGCGGCAAGCACAAGCCGTCTTACACCCCACACGTAGACTGCGGTGATTGTGTTATCATCATCAACGCAGACAAAGTGAGGTTTACCGGAAACAAAATGGCTGACAAGGACTATTGGTTCTACAGTGGCTATCCCGGTGGTAAGCGTTTCGTTGCAGCCAAGGACATGATCCAGCGCCGTCCTACGTACATCGTAGAAAAGGCCATCAAAGGCATGTTGCCTCGCACCCGTTTGGGCCGCGAAATGTACCGCAATTTGTTTGTGTATGCCGGAAACGAGCATCCGCACGAAGCGCAACAACCTCAACCTTTAAAAATTAAGAAATAATGGCAGCGATTAATACTGTTGGTCGCCGTAAAACCTCCGTTGCGAGGGTTTATTTGACACCCGGTAGTGGTACTATTACCATTAACGGCCGTAAATTCGAAGAGTACTTTCCTACCATGATTTACCAGCAAGAAGCGATTCGTCCACTTACCGTGGCGAACGTTGCTGGTCAATTCGATATCAAAGCCAACATCGCTGGCGGCGGTATCAATGGCCAAGTAGGTGCTTTTTCATTAGCCATTGCTCGTGCCTTGAATGAACACGATGCAGAACTTCGCGGACCTTTGAAATCCGAAGGTTTGTTCACGCGTGATCCCCGTATGGTGGAACGCAAAAAGTTCGGTCGCCGCAAAGCTCGTCGTCGTTTCCAATTCTCAAAACGCTAATCAGGAGGAACATTCATGGCACAAGTTACTTACCAAGAATTATTGGATGCTGGGGTTCACTTCGGACACCTCAAGCGCAAATGGAACCCGAAAATGGCTCCGTACATCTTCATGGAGAAAAACGATATCCACATCATCGACTTGAACAAAACTCAAGTGATGTTGGAAGATGCTTGCAAAGCAGCCAAGCAAATCGTAAAATCAGGTCGCAAGATTCTTTTCGTTGCAACCAAAAAACAAGCTCAAGAAATCGTTCGCGAAGAAGCGCAGCGTTTGAACATGCCTTTCGTAACCGAACGTTGGTTGGGTGGTATGTTGACCAACTTCGCCACCGTTCGCAAATCCATCAAGAAGATGTCCACCATCGACAAAATGGAAACCAACGGTACTTGGCAAACCTTGAACAAAAAAGAGCGTTTGATGATCGCACGTGATCGCGCTAAATTGGAAAAAGTTTTGGGCGGTATCGCCGATCAAAACCGTCTTCCAGCTGCGTTGTTCATCGTGGATATCAAAAACGAGCACATTGCCGTTGCTGAAGCTCTTCGCTTAAACATTCCAACCATCGCCATGGTGGATACCAATAGTGATCCAACGCAAGTAGATTTCGCTATTCCATCCAACGACGATGCAACCAAATCCATTGCTTTGATCACCAAAATGATCGGAAAAGCCATTGAAGAGGGATTGGAAGAGCGCAAGCGCGAGAAAGTTGAATCTGCCGAGGGAGAAGCTCAAGAAGCTCCAGCGGAAGAAGCAGCCGATAAAGATTAATTTCAGAGCCCATTGCTCCAACTTAAAGCTCGCGGAGCAGTTTCATACTGTTTCGCGGGCTTTTTTAATAAATAAGAAAAATTAAATCAATACAATATGAGCATTACAGCATCAGATGTGAACAAATTGCGCCAAATGACCGGTGCCGGCATGATGGATTGCAAAAAAGCGTTGGAAGAAGCTGCGGGGAACTTCGAAGAAGCCGTGGTAATTCTACGTAAAAAAGGACAGAAAATTTCGGCCAGCCGCGCCGATCGTACCGCTTCAGAAGGAGTTGTTATCGTTTCTGTTTCCAACGACGGAACTCAAGGTGTGATCGTTGAATTGAATTGCGAAACTGATTTCGTTGCTAAAAACGACGATTTCATGTCATTCGCTAATAAAATTGCTGCGGTAGCATTGGAAAACAAACCAGCTGACTTAGCCGCATTAATGGCACTTACCATGGACGGTTTGGCTATTTCTGAATTGATCATCGAGTACACCGGTAAAATCGGTGAAAAGATCGATTTGTCTCGTTACTTGTTGGTTTCTGGTGCTAATTTGGTTGGCTATATCCACTCCAACAATAAATTGGGTGTGATGGTGGAGATGAATAATGCTCCAACTGAAGCCAATGAAGTAGCTGGAAAAGATGTGGCTATGCAAATTGCAGCCATGAGCCCCATCGCTGTTGACGAGAATTCTGTTGATCCCGCCATCATCGCGCGTGAGATGGAAATTGGTCGTGAGCAAGCGATTGCTGATGGAAAGAACGAGCAAATGGCCGAGAACATTGCCCGTGGAAAAGCCAATAAGTGGTTGAAAGAAAATACGTTGTTGCCTCAGCCTTTCGTTAAGGACGGTAGCAAGAGCGTTAAAGAATACTTGAATAGCGTTGAAGCCGGACTTACAGTTGTTAGTTTCAAGCGCATTGCGGTAGGTTCTTAATTTCTACTCGAATGATTAGCATAGCCTCATCCAAAAGATGGGGCTATTTGTTTCAAAATGCTTTTTTTTGAAACAAAACATTGTCTAAAAAATAAATGGAACAACATCTTCACAAAACTCAAACCTTAGAAAGCATAGGGCGAATGTCGGGCTTTGCTTCTCGAACCACTTTTTTTAATTCGTTTAAGAAGAGTACGGGAAAAAATCCAAGTCAGTTTATTGAAGAAATGGATGGTTAATCATCCGAGAAACAAAATCCTTCCTTATTTTTGTTCATGGAAATTTCATTGCCACGTATTGTGAATATTACAGGAAAACCCGGTTTGTACCGAGTGATTACTGCTACAAAGAATTCTTTTGTCGTTGAATCCATCGAAGAAAAGCCCAAAAAGATGGTGGTTGCTGCAACGCAACGAATCGCTTCGTTAAACGACATCTCCATCTTTACCGTTGAAGATTACATCATGCTCTCTGAGGTTTTTGCTCGCATGCAATCCAAAGAGAATGAGCACAATCCCAAAGAAGTTGGTGCCGATAATTATGCTGTTATGGAGTATTTCGAGAACATTGTTCCCGAATACGATGAAGATAAAGTTCATCCTTCCGATATGCGCAAAGTGGTAAAATGGTTCAACCTTTTGCGCCCATTTATCGATTTCGTGGCGTACCACGAAGAGCAAAATAAAGGAAAAGAAGCACAGGCATGAAGTTTGGAGTCGTAACATTTCCCGGTTCAAATTGCGATTTTGATACCATTTACGCCCTTCGCGATTTGTTGGGGCAAGAAGTCGTTTCCCTTTGGCACAAAGACACCAATTTACAGGGAGTTGACTTTGTTTTCATCCCCGGCGGATTTTCTTACGGTGATTACCTGCGTTCCGGTGCCATTGCTCGATTTTCTCCCATCATGAATGAAGTCATTGCTCACGCCAATCGCGGAGGATATGTGATGGGCATTTGCAACGGCTTTCAAATCATTACTGAGGCCGGTTTGGTGGATGGCGCACTTCGCCACAACGATAGTCGCAAATTCATTTGTAAAAATGTTTACCTGCGAACTGAAACAAATCAATCCTTGATTACTCAGGGAATGAGTAGAGGAGAGGTGATTCAAATCCCCATCGCTCACGGTGAAGGGAATTTCTACGCATCGGAGGATACGCTGAAGCGATTGAATGACGATGATTGTGTTTTATTCCGCTATTGCGACGCACATGGGCAGATCAATGCAGAAGCTAATCCCAACGGTGCTTGTGAAAATATTGCCGGAATTACCAACAAAAAGCGAAATGTTTTTGGTATGATGCCTCATCCCGAAAGGGCATCGGATCCGATTTTAGGAAATACCGATGGTTTGAGGATATTAGAATCCATTTTAGCATTAGTATAACAAAAAAGCCCCGAAGAAAATTCGGGGCTTTTTTTAGGGTTGTAATCGGCCGATTCGCCAATTCTCATCTGTTTTTTCGTAGAAAATACGATCGTGGAGGCGGGAAGGGCGGCCTTGCCAAAACTCGAAATAATGGGGGATAAGCCGATAGCCGCCCCAATGTTCTGGACAAGGAATATTTTCTTCGTTCTCAAATCGTGATTCCATGGTTTGAGCCTTCCGTTTTAATGCTTCTTGGGATTCAATTTCCCGACTTTGGTCGGATGCCCATGCTCCGAGTCGATTTCCTTTGGGTCGAGAGTGGAAGTAGTGTGCACTTTCCTCTTGGGTTGTTTTAGCGACAGATCCTTCAATGCGGACTTGGCGTTCTAGTTCTGGCCAAAAAAAGTTGAGGGCAGCTTGGGGGTTTTGGAGTAAATTTTGGCCCTTTTTTGACTCGTAATTGGTAAAAAAGGTGAATCCAAGCTCTGAGAAGCCGCGCAATAAAACGATTCGGGAGCTTGGTTTTAAATCCAATCCCACGGTACTCAAGGTCATGGCATACGGTTCTAATAAATCGGCATCCAACGCTTCACGCATCCAATGCTCAAATTGTTGAACAGGATTGGATACAACATCATGGATATCTAGTGATTCTTTGGAGTATTCGAGTCTTAAGTCTTTAATTTCTTTCATGTTTACGCGAACTTTTCTCCCTTGATTCGTTTGATGTCGTTGTAGAAATTCTTCAATTTTTCTTCATCTCCTTTGGGAGCGATGAGAAGGGCATCTTCGGAATCAACAACGATGTATTCTTCCAATCCATCCACAACCACTAATTTTCGATCAGGAGCCAAAATGGTGGAGTTGGAAGTGTTGTAAACTACCACATTGCTGCCATTGACAGCATTACCAAGATAATCTTTATCATGGGCTTCCCATAAATGGTTGAAGTTAATTACCCGTTTAAAATCAAAATTGCCCACGAAGCAAAATGCTTGCGATTGTTTGTACAAGATTTCAAATCGGAAAGCTATGTTCCTGCAAAGTGGGTAAATTTTATTTAGCTGTGCTTTTTCTTTTTTGGTGTTAAGCCACTTCGCTGAATCGTGGAACAATTCCATTAAATCTGGAGCATGTTCTTGGTATGTTTCAAAAAGCAGGGTAATTGGTGCGCAAAAAAGAGAGGTATTCCAAAGGAATTCTCCGCTTCGTATGAAAGTGGTAATTAGCTCTGGTATAGCTGAGTCGGCAAAGGTTTTTACCGGAAAAATTTGTTCCTGAATGGCCTTATTGGTTTGAATCTGAATGAAACCAAAGGTAGGTTCTAAAGAAGCGGGTTTTACTCCCATCACCATCATGCATGCATTTTCCCTGGAATAGGAAATCATCTTTTTGATGTCGTCGGCGAATTTTTCTCCTTCGTTGGTGTAAAAGTCGCAATTGCTTTGAAGAACAATCGCATGGGGATTTTTTAGCTGAATTTTTTTCAAGGCGTACAAAAAGCCGGGCGCTGTATTTTTTCGAAGGGGTTCGAGGATTAAGTTCCCAGGTGACAAAAATGGCAATTGCTCCGTGACTAAACTTGCGTAGGAATCATGGGAGATGACAAAAATATTTTCACGAGGCACAAACTCTGAAAAGCGCTCAAAGGTCATTTGAAGCATGGTTTTGCCTTTGGATAGCAAATCAAAGAACTGTTTAGGTTTGTTTGATTTGCTTAGAGGCCACATCCGGGTGCCTAAACCAGCAGCCTGGATAACGATGTACGTATCTTGTAAATTCAAAGTCAATAAATTACGCAAATTTACCACGAATTGGATAAACTAAAGTACCTTTGTGGTGTTAATGAAATGCAAATAACACATCCATGAGTGCACCTTTTCAAGTCGTAAATTTATATACCGAATCTACTCCAAATCCGGAAACCATGAAGTTCGTAACGAATCGATTGTTGTCGGGTGAAGTTTTAAATTACACCTCGGTTTCTGAGGCAGCAGACAGCCCACTGTCGCAACGTTTATTTGATTTTCCATTTGTAAAGGCGATTTTTATTTCTCAGAATTACATCACCATTACCAAAGGAGATGATGAAGATTGGGATGAACTAATTCCAGTTGCCAAAGATTTTATTAAAAATTACTTGGAGTCAGGACTGCCCATTTTCGAGAAAAAGGTGGTTGAGATGTTGGATGGTGAGGAAGATCAAAGCCCAATTGCTTTGAAAATCAAAGATATTTTACGGACGTACATCCAGCCCGCCGTGGAGCAAGATGGTGGAGCTATCTTTTTTAAGCATTTTGAACCCACATCAGGGGTGGTAACCGTAAGCCTTCAAGGCAGCTGCAAAGGATGTCCTTCCAGCATCATAACCTTAAAATCAGGAATAGAAAACATGCTGAAACGCATGATTCCAGAGGTAACTGAAGTGGTGAGCGAGGGTTAATGGAATTTTAGATTTCGGAATCTGTTATTCAAAAAATCAGGCTTATTTTTGGGAAGTTGAATTCAATTTTCCATGAGATTAAACCTGATTTTTTTATTTGTTTTGACCGCTTTATCGGGCTTCTCCCAGGTGTTTAATATGAAAGATACCACGGTATCTACCTGTTCTGGAGTGTTTTATGACGATGGTGGTGCCAACGGAAATTACAATGATTATCGTTCGTACACCCAAACGTTTAATTCATCCAATGGAGGACGATTGCAATTTAATTTCCAGCTATTTAACACCTTTAATGCCAATGATTTTCTCATTGCGTATGACGGGCCTAACAACACATTTCCTATCATTGGAACGTGGAATACTTCGGCATCTCCTTTTGTCATAACCTCTACTGGAACCTCGATAACTTTTCGATTTATTACCAATGGTGCTGGGTCTTCAACTGCGGGATTTGCGGCTACCATTGCCTGTGTTGGAAGTACTGTTCCTGCTGTTTTTTCCATGAATTCTGGGACCATTACTACCTGTGACGGAATTTGGTATGATTCCGGTGGTCCAACTTCTTCTTATGGTCAAGGGGAGAATCATATTCAAACGATTTGTAGTGGCTCGAGTCAAGCAGTAACCCTTGATTTTCGCAAGTTTCCAAGTAACCGATTTAGTTTATCCTCTGGAGATACGCTTTGGGCGTACGATGGAACTTCAACATCTGCACCTCCGATTGGAGCTTATTGGGGTAATTTTCAGCCTGAAATCATTGCATCATCGTCTTCTTGCCTCACCATGGAGTTTAAGTCGGATGCATTGAATCAGGGAACGGGGTGGCAAGCAGAAATTGGTTGCACAGCTAATCCTCAGCCTAATACTAATTTTTCAATGCAGAGCGGTATTCGTTATGTTTGCAATGGTAATTTTTACGATGATGGAGGGGCAAATAATGGATATGATGATTACACCTCTCGGATCCAAACCTTTATTAGTTCAACAGGGCAACCGCTTGAATTTGTGTTCAATTCATTTTCTACATTCAACGGAAATGATTATTTAGAAATTTTTGATGGGCCAACGACTTCGTTCCCAAGAATTGGAATTTATTCAACTTCTAGCTCACCAGGGACTTTTCGAAGTACGGGCAATGCTGTAACGTTTCGTTTTGTTCCCAACAGTGCCGGCTCCAACACAGCTGGATGGGCAGCTGTATTTCGATGTAATGGAATGGTTGCACCAAATTATTCCATGAGTAATGGAACAGTACAGGCGTGCAATGGTCAGTTTTATGATCGTGGAGGCCCTGTTGGAAATTACGGAAATGGAGAGAACTTAATTCAAACTTTTGAGGCGCCAATGGGAAGAAAACTTCACTTTAACTTCAAACCGTTTGAAAACAATAACTTCAGTTTAAGTACGGGTGATTCCTTGTGGGTATTTGATGGTTCAAGTATCAATGATCCATTAATTGGGATTTACGTAAACAACCATGTTCCAGAAATCATTCATAGTTCGGGTAATTTCTTAACCTTTCAATTCAAATCGGATGCTCTGAATACAAGTATTGGGTGGCAATCCATCTTTTATTGCGATACCATTTCATTACAAACAACTCAATTTACGATGAATGGGGGAGTTCGAGTGGTTTGCAGCGGAACATTTTTCGATAATGGGGGTCCAAATGGGAATTACGACGATTATCAATCAAACATCCAAACGTTCATCTCTCCCAATAATCAGCGATTTCAATTTCAATTTAATTCGTTTTCAACATTCAATTCAAGCGATTATTTAGAAATTTACGATGGAGCCAATATCAATGCACCCCGGATTGGTACGTATTCAAATGTAGATCCTATCGGAACGATTACGACCACAGGAAATGCTATCACATTTCGATTTATTACCAACAGTGCAGGAAGCAACACCGCAGGATGGAGTGCCAGCTTTTCATGTTTTGGGCAAAGTCTTACCACCTATCCGATGAATTCTGGTACTGTTTTGGGGTGCCAAGGGGTGTTTTATGATTCAGGAGGGCCATTTTTGGGGTATCAGCCTGGGGAATCATTCACTCAAACCTTTCAAACTAGCAGAGGTAAATTTCTTCATTTCAATTTTCAGGAATTTAAAAATAACCGATTTTCTTTAGCCTCTGGCGATTCTTTATGGGTTTACGATGGCCCTAATTCACAATCTCCACTTATTGGAATTTATGTTCAAGATTACCCACCAGAGCTCATTCATTCCTCGGATTCAACCTTAACCTTTCAATTTAAATCGGATGCATTAAATCAAAGCGCGGGCTGGCAGGCAAGATTTTATTGCGATTCTATTCCGCCGGTTACCCAAAATTATCCGATGAGTGGAGGATTAAGAGTGGTTTGTGCTGGAACATTTACAGATGATGGTGGAATCAATGGAAATTATGATGATTATAGAACACGTATTCAAACATTTATGTCTCAGAATAATCAGAGATTAGAATTTGATTTTGCTAGTTTTTCCACGTTTAATTCCAGTGATTATCTGGAAATTTACGATGGTCCTTCCCTACAGTATCCACGAATCGGAACATTTTCAGTTTCAACAAATCCGGGAAAAATTACTTCCACAGGGAATTCAATAACCTTTCGATTTGTATCCAATAGTGCTGGATCAAGTACCGCTGGCTGGAGTGCTAGTATTCGTTGCTTTGGTTCTTCTTTACCCGTGGTTTCCATGGGAAGTGGAATAGTAAATGGATGTGCAGGTGTTTTTTATGATTCAGGTGGTCCAGATTTAGGGTATTCCAACGGGGAAAATCGCGTTCAATCGTTCTGTGCAGGTTCAGGGCAACGCATGGTTTTCGATTTCGCAAAATATCCGAATAATCGATTTTCTTTGGGATCGGGGGATAGTTTGTTCGTTTACGATGGATTGGTAATTGGGCAAAATCCGATTGCCATTTATACCAGCGATGGGCTTCCTGAAAAGGTTGTTTCGTCAACTTCTTGCATAACTTTTTTCTTTAAATCTGATGCAATAGGTACATCTTCTGGATGGCAAGCCGAATTCTTTTGCGATTCATTTGCTCGCCCAAATCCAGTATATCCGATGGCTTCAGGGGTGCGATTTGTTTGTCAAGCGCAATTTTTTGATGATGGAGGGTTAAATGGGAATTACGATGACTATCGAACTCGAATTCAAACCTTTGCATCTTCCAATGGCAGGAATTTAGAAGCTGTTTTTGGATCGTTTAACACCATTAATTCTTCAGATTTTTTGGTAATTTATGATGGTTGGAGTACGTCGTCGCCAGTGATTGGAACCTATTCAGGTGGAACGAGTCCAGGAACTGTGGTTTCATCGGGCGATGCATTAACTTTTCGATTTGTTACTAATTCAGCAGGAACTACTTCGGCTGGATGGAATGCGCAAATACGTTGCATCGTTGCGCCTCCCGTCATTGATTCTATTCTTCCTCGAAACGCTTGTGCAGGAAGCAACGTTCAAGTTTATTTTTCCTCTCCAGTTTCCTTTGGAACTGGGAATGAGTTTGTTGTGGAAATGAGCGATGAAACAGGACTATTTAATTTGCCTTTGATTGTTCATCGTCAACTTGGAACGGTTGGAGGAGTCATGACTTTTCAACTTCCCAAAGGAATGTTTTCAGGAAATTATCGTTTTCGTATTTTGGGAAGTAATCCGAGTAGTCAAGGGCCCATTTATACCGATACCATTCAAGTCACTGGCATTTACGGGGATGCAATTTCAAGAACGAATTGGATTTATCGTGGAGAATTTGGAGCAAAACAATATTATTTAAGTAGGTTTGCTAACACGTGGCAAAATGCGCGAAATGTTTGCAGAAATGCTGGGGGCCAATTGTTGCAAATCAACTCCATGAGCGAACTTGTTCTCGCTATGGGAATCACCCCAAATGAAATTTTGCATCTGGGAATTAGTGATGAACAAACTGAAGGGACCTGGATTAACCAAAACGGAAATTCTGTAGGTTTCACTTACTGGGATGTGGGTCAACCAGATAACTTCAACAATTCAGATTTTGGAGCCTTTAGAACAAATTCCGGATTGTGGTTAAACATCACCAATAATTTTGCTTATCGCTTTGTTATGGAGATGAATGATTTGCGAAGTGATACCCAAATCATTTGCCGTGGGAATACCATTTCGTTAAATGCTGGAAATGTTTTAGGTGCCAATTACCTTTGGAGTGGCCCACAAGGATTTACATCAACAAGGATCAATCCTACCATTTCACCAGCCCAGCCTAACCAATCGGGTTTATACGAAGTAACCATTTCAAAAAATGGATGTCAACAAGTTTTGCCAAAAACCCAAATTTTGGTGGATTCTCAATCTGTCCCCGTTGTATTGTCATCCAATTCCCCCGTTTGTGCCAATGATTCGCTTCGTTTAACGGCCCAAACGGTTTTGGGTGCAACGTATTTTTGGACTGGGCCGGGTGGTTTTTCTTCTACTCAACAAAACCCTAGAATTCGCGCAGTTTTTGGAAATAGTGGAGCATATATTTGTCGAATTTCAAGAGGAACTTGCACAGCTCAAGATACTGTTTGGGTTAGCATTAATCAAAGCGGTGCACCTTTGGTTAACATTGCTGTCAATGCCACCAACCTTTGCGACTTAGACACCTTTTCATTTTCTTCCACGGTTTCCAATTTTGGAACAAGCATTCAATACCAATGGTTGATCAATGGAATTGCTCAAATTGGCGCTATTCAGCCCACTTGGAAAACAACCCAATTGATCAATGGAGATCAGGTTTCACTCATGGTATTGGGAAATAATTCCTGTTCTGCCATTCAAACCGCAACATCCTCCAGCATAACTGTTTCTGTAGCATCACCGCTAACTCCGCAAATTCAAATCATTAATCCTATGGTAACGTATTGCTTAGGAGATTCAGCATTTTTTCAAAGCAGTATTCAAAATGGGGGAGGAGTTCCCGTGATTGAATGGTGGGTGAACGGCGTTTTTCAATCGAGGGGATCAACTTTTTGGAAGCGAAACATTCAAAATAACGATTCTATTTCAGTACGATTGATCAGTTCAGAAGGTTGTGTCACAACATCTACGGCTTCAACAAGCAGAATTTTACAAGTGAGCGTTCCAACTTCTGCAGGAGTTCAAATAACTTCTTCGGCGGCGGGTCCGGTTTGCAGTGGCTCTGCGGTTACCTTTACCGCTACGCTACAAAATGCCACATCTGGCACCTATCGATGGATAAAAAACGGAGTATTCACGGGTGTTACCAATTCAACCTTTACCACCACTGGACTGAATCATTTAGATTCTGTATGGGTAGATGTGGTGGTTACTGGAGGTTGTTTTGTTTCAAATCAAATTAGCAGTAATCGAATAACAATTCAAGTTAATCCTTCTGTCATTCCATCCCTAGCTATTTCTGGCCCAAACGGACAACAATGTATTGGAACGACGGTGAATTATTCGGCTGTTCCGACCAATGGGGGAAATTCGCCTAGCATTGAATGGTATTGGAACAACGTTTTGGTGGATACTGGATTAACTTATTCGAATGTTGTTTCTTCGGGAAATTTCCAAGTGTTTGCCAAGTTAGCCTCCTCGTTGGCTTGTCCAACTTCGGCTTTAGTGACTTCCAATGCGATCATTGGCATTGGTATCAATGGAACTGCTCCCGATTTATTGATTTCTTCTAATCTAAATAATAACACCATTTGTGCAGGTCAAACTGCAACATTTACAGCAACCATTCAAGGTGGGACTTTTTCAGGTCCAGCCATTCAATGGTATAAAAACTCGAATTTGATGGGTACAGGAAATTCGTTTTCTACCAGTGTTTTGAGTCAAGGAGATCAAATTTGGGCCGTCGTTCAGGTGGTTTCCGGTACCTGCTTGATCCGAAATTCAGATACTTCCAACACCTTAGTTATTCAGGTTGGAAATTTAGTAACTCCTTCGGTCACAATCACATCGAATATTTCTAATGATAGTATTTGTTCAGGCCAGACTATTTCATTTACAGCATCGCCGACTTTTGGAGGAGCTAATCCAACTTATTCATGGCGTAGGAATGGAGTAGCAGTCGGATTTAACTCTTCAACCTATTCTACTACATTTGTTTCAAATCGTGATAGTTTCTGGGTGGTATTGACGTCCAATGAGGCTTGTGCTACTCCAGCTACCGTTTCTTCCATTAAAAAAATCTTAACTGTATTAGCAACTCCGGGTATTCCTACCATAACTACCAATGATCCTGTGTGTTTGGGCGACTCATTGTTTTTACAAGCAACAGGAACAGGAGTGGGTAGCTTCATATGGAGCTTGCCTAATTTAACAGGAACCCAAACAGGAAATCAAATTAGGGTGATTTCTACGTTATCCATGTCGGGAACATGGTCGGTGGTTCGTTGGAATGGGGCATGCAGTAGTTCCGTTCGTACTCGATCCATAACGGTTAATCCATTACCAGCCAAACCCCTAATTACTTGGTTTGGACCCGGTGCATTACAATCCAGTTATTTTGGATTCGATAATCAATGGAATCGAAATGGACAGCCCATTGGAGGGGAAACCCTTTCCGTTTTGCAAGTTGTATTGCCAGGTATTTACACTGTAACCTATACCGATCCATTCACAGGTTGTCGATCAACATCAGATCCCTTCATTATTACAAGTGCATCTCAATTGGCTATTCAGCCATTGAAAATTTATCCGAATCCAGCAAAATCGGAGATTTTCTGGGAAACTGTTCAGCAAGTGGATCGAATAAAACTGATCTCACCCCTTGGCCAAATCTTAATGGATATTCAAAACCCAAAGGAGAAAAAAATGAATGTTTTGGACCTGGTTCCTGGAGTCTATTTCGTTGAATTTTTTATTGAAAACCAAGTGATTCGAAAGAAGGTAATCATTGATAGGTAATGGTTTGTTGCTCATCAATGAGAAAAAAAAAAATCCTGCTTAGGCAGGATTTTTTTATGTGGTATATTTTGCTGATTAGCTTAACAATGCATTTCTGAATTCGGAGTTCAATCGAGCAATGTTTTCTAGGCTGATGCCTTTTGGACACTGAACAAAGCAAGCACCGGTATTGGTACAAGCGCCGAAGCCTTCCTCATCCATTTGGTGCAACATTTTGGTTACACGCTCTTTTCGCTCTACTTGTCCCTGAGGCAAAAGGGCCAATTGGCTTACTTTGGCAGATAGGAACAAGGTTGCAGAAGCATTTTTACAGGTGGCAACGCAAGCACCGCAACCAATGCAGGTAGCAGCATCAAATGCTTTGTCGGCATCCGGTTTTGGAATTGCGATGGCGTTGGCATCCAAGGTATTTCCACTGGTATTTACGCTAACGTAACCTCCTGCTTGGATGATACGATCGAAAGCCGAACGGTTCACCGCCAAATCTTTCACCACTGGGAAGGCTTTCGCTCTCCAAGGTTCGATGAAAATGGTTTCACCGTCTTTGAACGAACGCATGTGCAATTGGCACGTAGTTACTCCTTTTACGGGACCGTGTGCTTCGCCATTGATGAACAACGAGCACATACCGCAAATTCCTTCACGGCAATCGTGGTCGAACGCAATGGGATCATCGCCTTTTTCGATTAATTCCTCATTCAAAACATCCAACATTTCCAAAAACGACATGTCGTCGGATACGTTGTTGGCTTGGTAATCTACCATGCGCCCTTGATCGTTTGGACCTTCTTGACGCCAGATTTTTAGTTTTAAGTTCATGGTAAGACCTCCGATTATTTATATGAACGTTGTTGCATTTTAACGAATTCGTAATTCAATTCTTCTTTGTGGAGAACTGCTTTTCCTGGATCTCCTTGGAATTCCCAAGCAGCTACATAAGCGTAATTTTCATCGTCGCGAAGAGCTTCTCCTTCTGCCGTTTGGAATTCCTCCCGGAAGTGACCACCACAACTTTCATTGCGGTTCAAAGCATCCATGCACATCAATTCGCCTAATTCTAAGAAATCTGCCACTCGACCTGCTTTATCCAATTCTGGATTGTAGCGATCTGCTTTTCCTGGAACACGAACATTTTGGTAGAAATCATCGCGCAATTTTCGGATTTCGGAAATTGCAAATTCCAATCCTTCTTTGTTGCGCGCCATTCCGCAGTAATCCCACATCAATTTACCCAACAAACGGTGGTAATGATCAACCGTGTTGGTTCCTTTGTTATTTAGGAAGAAAGAGATGCGATCGTTAACTTCTTTTTCTGC
>JAIYBD010000055.1 GCA_027488715.1 Bacteroidota bacterium
GATTATTGGCAGCGTTTGCATCGCTAGGCATGGTGAACGTAAATAACACCTTCGCCGTAGCCGGAGGCGCTCCCACTCCTGCCAAATTCACACCGGTAATCGTTACTCGGAACGTATCCAACGGATTCGCCGTTCCAGAGTTTAATACTCCCGTGTAAATGGCAGGACCCGCAGTCAATGTAACGGTTACAGGAGTTGTTGCAAAATTTAATGCCGTAGCACCAACGTTTCTCAATACGGCACGAATGGTTTCATTGGAACCTAAAGTACAAGGCGCATTCACCAATTCGGGGAACAAGGCTTGTGCATCCACAACGTTGTTGTTTACATTCACATTAACGGTATCGTAAGCCGTACATGTTCCATTGCTATACGCTGCAATGAAATAAGTAGAAGCCGTAGCCGATTGAGTTGTGGTATCGGTGTTATTGATAACAACTCCAGCGTTATTCAACCAACTCAAATACGTTTTACGCATCGGTTGAAGGGTTCCTAAATTGGTAGTATTCAATGCTGAATTACAAACCACCCAGTTATTCGAACTATCGTTGTCTTCAATATTACGCTTAACACCGGCAGAACCAACACCACCAACAATATTTCCAACCCATTGATTGGCTCGAACACCTGAAGTAAGTGGATTGAACGTGTAACCACCCGTAGCAAAGGCATCTACCACATTACCAGCAGCATCTTTCAAAACCAAACCGAATTGACCACCAGAGTTGTAATTATCCACGGTATTTCTACCCATAAACAAAACCCCATTTCCATTCGCACCCGTATCGGTTGAAAGGATGATTGCACTTCCTGAATTCAAAATTGTACCATTCGGGATAGTGTATGAATAATTCACTTGGCCAGGACGTCCGTTGTTCACAAAGGATTGGAAGGTCCAGTTCGACATGTCAACGTTATTTGCTCCAGGATTACCAATTTCAAAATAATCGTACTGGGCATTTCCCCAATTGGTAACACCCGCTGGAGCTGCGGCTTGAAGACCATTGGTTCCAGCGCTTGTAATCCAAATAAATTCGGTAAAGCGAACACGATTGAAGGCTTTGGACTGCAAATTGAAATTTGCTCCAGGCGCAACAACCAAATCAGGCCCTGCATTCACGCCCAATTTCTCAGAAACAATGATTCCGCGAATAGTATCGTTATTGCGGTTTGCATCTCCATTTAAAGAGATGGAAGCCACCAAATTATAGGTAGTGGAATTTCCAACGGTTGATCCCAAATTAACACCCGTAAAGGTTAAAAGAAGGGTATCGTTCGGGTTCGAAGTTCCGGTGGTGATCGAAGTGGTGTAAGGCGTGCCATTGGCAACCAATCGTGCATTCAAATTGCGGGTAGCAAAGTTGATGGCAACGGCACTTTGGTTCTTCACACGGAAGTAAACCGTATCAGAATTGGAATACTGACATGCTGATTTTACGTTTCCAACCTGTAACGCACCAAAATCAACGGCATTGGAATCAATCGCAATATTTACGGTATCAGTAACGGTACAAATTCCATTGTTCAAGGTAGCCACGTAGGTGGTTGGCGCAGTTGGGGAAACCGAGAATGGGTTCGTACTTGAAAGTACTCCTCCACCGGCCACCGACCATGCAAAGGTTCCAATCGGACTCGTTAGGCCGGTTTGCAAAGTTCCCATGGTTGAAGGACGTCCTGGATTAGAAACTACCCAATCCGTCACTTTATTCGAATCAAATCCGATGCGTTGAGTTCCTGCAAATCCAGCATTGCCCGTGTTTCCACCACCCCAATCGGCAGCAGTAACACCCGAAGCAACGGTAAAGTTGTAGCCATTGGTCGCCATCACATCTACAATAGCTCCTGAATTATCACGAAGAACAATACCAAAGGCGTCACCATTGTTCGCCGTATTTGTACCGCCTGCGGTTGGGTTTCGGAAGAAAACACCTGCAGCTAAATTATTGGTTCCGTTGTTAGTCAAGAATGAAACTACCCCATTGCCATTAACAACAGCTCCTGCTGGGAAGGTGTACGTATAATCTGCAGTTTGAGTTAATCCGTAAAAACTTAAGGAATATCCAGCAATGCTTTGAGAAATTCCCGTAACGTTGGCTACCTCAAACATATCCACCAATTGACCCGTTACGTTTCCGAACGCGGCTGGGAACGTGGTTTGAACACCTGGAGAAACCAAGGTTTGTACCACCTCTGAAATCACAATTTTCTTGAAATTAGAAGTCGCGTTTAAGGAGGTAGATTGCCCCAAAACTACGGTGCGATCTAATCCAGCATTTACAAATAATGCTTCAGATTTTAAACTGCTACGAGTTGTATCATCTGCTACTACACGATCGTTATTGATTTTCACCCAAGCGGTGAATTGATAGGTATTTCCAACGGTTAAGTTCACTCCGTTAAACGTATGAGAAAGGGTATCTCCTGTGCGAAGCACCCCAGAACGAAGTGTATCAGTAACAGATACGGTGGTTGTTCCATTGAATACGTCAAGAGTAACTGCTGCATTTCTCAAGGAGAAATTGATCGAATCAGCCCCGTTATTCTTAAACTTGAAAGCAACAGGCTCATTGGATGTGAGATTGCAATTCGGATTGATGGCTGCAACCTCAATGGCTGAAAGGTTGGTAATGGTCGAATCTACTTCCACCAAAACAGTATCAGTAACCGTGCAACCGTTGGCATTCAAAGCCACAACGTAAGAAGTAGTAGAACCAACGGAAACTTGAAGCGTATCATTATTTGAAATAGGCGTTGCATTTCCAGCCACCGTCCAGTTCATCGTCGCACCGGCAAGGGTTAAATTAGGCGTACCATTTGCGATGGTAGAAAGATTGGCAGCATTGGAAATCACCCAATCCGATGAATCGTTACGATCCGTTGTTCCGGTGCGTTGAACCCCGGCATAGGAGTTTCCTCCAGGGCCACCACCACCGGCAGGAATGGCAATATTGCCTCTCCAATCGGCCGAAGTAATGCGGGTATTCGGGAAGGCAATGTTGTTGAAGCCAATTGCATCCACCGGATTTCCAGCGGTATCCAACAAGGCAAATCCTGCTGGTCCAAAGGAATTCATATCCACAAAACCACCCGTAGCGGAAGGGATAAAGAAAACTCGATTTGCAGCATTATCGGCTCCGGTTCCTAAAACAAAAATCATTTGTTGATTCGGACCTAAAACGGTACCTGCTGGCAAAACCTTAGAAAGGGTCGTTAGGGTACCGCCTCCAGGACCACCACCAAATGCCGTGTAGTACAATTGAGCGGTAAATCCACTTAAATCGTTGCTAAATCCACCGTAATTGGTTACTTCAAATTGATCGGCTGTACCGTTTTGAGGCAAAAATGCGGGGAAAGACGCTTGGGTTCCGGCTTGACCACGGTTAAATAACACCTCGGTAATCGCAACATTGGTCAAATCAGTTTTGGCAATGCGTCGAACATTTCCGTTAGGTGCAACAACGGTATCGGTTCCACCGTACACCATGGCAGCTCCATCTTTGTACTTCTTAGATGGGGAATTTGCTGAACGTTGGCGATTGAAGTCAACAGCAGAAACATAATAGATCACCGTTGTTCCCAATGCCACCGATGGAATGCTCGCTTCCCACTTACCAAGCGCCAAATTGTTGGTCATTGAAACCGTGGTGAACGACGTTCCATTATTGGTAGAGTAACTTAAAAATGCGCTATCTACACCAAAATTATCGGTAATGATGGCACCTACATTCCGTGCCGAAGAAACGCAAGCAGATGCAATGGCATCGACCGAAACTACAACGGGTGCATCTTGGTCGAATTGGGCATTCACCACATTCACCAAATAATCTTCAATTTCACCGGTTTGAACCGTATCGCAAAGGTTTGCAAAGCTATCCGCTTGCAAAACAACCCGGAAGCGAGTAATTCCTGTTACCGCATTGGTAGGAACTGCGTAAAAACCGCTCACCGCTAATGTATCGGGACCAGCAGAGAAAATCTCTTCTCCTGCATCGGCAAAATCTCCATCCTTGTTGAAATCCATGTACGACTTCACGTAAACATTTCGTTTGCTTGTAGCAAATCCTGGATTAACCCAAATGGCATTATTGGAACTTCCGCGAACCAAATTGGTCACGGGTGTAGTGTAAAGTTGATATCCATTGGTAGAATAATTGGAGGTAGTTCTCAAGGAGCCTGTTGCAACTCCGGCAATGAAAGCCGAAGAATCGCGCGAAGCACCATCGCAATACGTAATGATGCTTACCAAAATGGTATCTGTATAAGAACAAACTGCATCGCGAACCGTAAGGGCGTAGAAAGTATTGGTTGTTGGAGAAACCGTGGTTACCGAATTGGTGTCAATAATGGTTGAATTACCAACTACGCGCCATTCGTAACGATTGGTATCGGTAGCCAAAACTAGTTTCGGATTGCGAACACCAATCGAAGTTCGATTAATTACTCCGTTGGTATCAGAAACGGCCCAGTCGGTGTTATCATTTTTATCGGAATAATTACGAATCCATGCGCACCATCCCGATCCACCACCACCTGGAGGCGTGGTTAAATTTCCAGCCCAATCGTTGGAGGTCACGCCACTGGTAATGGGAAACTGATAATTGCCGCTGGCCATGGCATCCATCAATCGGCTATTTCGAGTAAACAACGCCAATCCCCACTGGCCGCCGTTGCTCAAATTGAAGTTGTTATTCGTGCGAACAAATTTTAGAGGAAGGCTATCTGCACCTGTGCCCGTAGCCACAATAGCAATTTCGCCAGGAGCAAGAGACATGGCAGGGAACGTGTAGTTAAATGGGTTGAAGCCAGCTAAAAAACGAAGTTGGTATCCCTGAAGATCAACTGTTACACGGCCAGTATTCATGATTTCTACCAAATCAACCGTATTCGTCCATGGAATATGTGCCGCTGGAGGTGTTAACTGGGCTCCACGTCCGGTGCCTCCGTTCATCACCACTTCGGTAATTTTCAACTCCGCACCGGGAGCAATTCCTCCGTTGGGACCAATGGTTACACTTGAACCGGCGGTAATGGCCTGATCGGCACCCAAATCAACATACAAGTATTGATCCTTGTAGCTTAGGGTGTCGGGAGTATTGATGTTATTGTTGCGATCTGCCGCTTGAATGAAGAAGATAACTCCTTGACCCGCAGCGGCGGCAGGGATGGTCCCGCTCCAAACATTAGCAGCACCTTTGGTCATGGAAACATTGGTATAAGTTGCTCCGTTGTCGAATGAATATTTGATGGTCGCAGAAACAACCGAATCGTTATCGGTAATGGTAGCTGTTACGTTTCTTGGAACGGCGTTACAACCGTTGGTTGTGCTGCTGGTTACCACAACATTGGGTGCTAACAAATCGGTAAAAGGAAACAAACCATTGATTTGCATATTCGGACGCAATTGGCTTGTGCCAACCACATTCCTACTATTACATAGCCCAGTCGTATTCGCTGCGTTAAAAATGGTCGCATTGAATCCAACGTTGGTACTGTTTACAATAGCATTGCCGTTGGTTACTGCGTTGGAATTGCTGAAACAAACTTCAACCAAAAGGTTTTTGGTCGTATCCCACTGGAAAGGAGAATCGAAAATATGGTTGTTCCAACCGGCAACATCAATATACGTAACGGTAGAATAAACCTGAGTAGCTCCAGAAATGTATCCCGTTAAAACAGTATCGGATACGTTTTTCAATTTGATGGAAAACCCTGCTAGCGGATTTCCTGCTAATGTTGCAACATTGAATGCAAGTGAATTTAAAATGGGAGTCGTATCTAAACCAACTAATTCACTTTTACGAATTAACATTTGAAGACGATTCCCCCAGTTACTGGCGGCATACGGCGTAGGCTGAGATGTACGTGTATTGTTCGATGTTCCAGCTCCAATCGTTTTTAAATACGAGGAAATGGTGGTTGGTGTAAAGGTGTAGTAATCGTTGTCGGAAATAGCTGATGTTCCAGTTCCAAATGTTAACGATGGAGAACCTGCTACCTCAAACGTTTTGGTAGAAGATACTTTCACCCCAACGGTAGCTGCAACGTTGGTACCGCTCCACAAATTCTTGTCAACAACATAAATCTTATTGGTACCTTCTTCCAAAACAATGGAGAAATGTGCATCAGCAGCAGAACCCAATTCCATGCTGAACCAATCGATCCACAACTGACGGTTTGGTGCTGTGCCATAAACCTTGGAATATACCCTATCATCCGCCCCTGATGGAGCAGCGGAAGTCCAGTTGCACCAAAATCCGGCAATCGAATTGTTGGGAATATTTGCACTGTTCAATAAACCATTGGAGGGCGATGCTATTAACCCAGCACGTGTTGTATCAAACGACAATATTCCCGTGTGAGAAACCACAAACTTCGTTTGAGCAACCCCGTTGAATGTAAAAGCAAATGGCAAAGTTTGGGTAGGAGAATACAATGGCAAAAAGGCACTGCCCCCCAAAAGCTCGGTAAACCCATTGGCCGTGGTATGAGGTAAATTATCCAAATCAGAATTTAATCCGCCCGGATTGCCTCCATTGACCACAAGAGTCCCAATAGAATAGTTCACTATCTGTGCATTGGATTGCAAGCCTAGCATAGCAAGAAATCCAAAACACCATAGTTTCAGAATGAAAGTATAGTTTTTCATGTTGGTTGGTTTTAATGTTTGGTTTGACCGAAACTTCTTCAATTGGTTGGAGCGCATTAACACTTCATTAACAACTGAAAAAAACTTCAGAAAATATCAATCGGTAATTTCGGAAAAAACTACAAAACACCCAATGCCAAGAAAGGCAGATTTAAGATTCTTAACAAAGAGAAAGTGAATTTTTACAATCCAATCTCAGGGTGTTTTTTACCCTTGTTTTTTTTTAATTCTGCTCAAAAACGGAATAACAACTACATAAAGGGAATAAACCCCTTGAATGACCAGATGAACGGCTGCCCGACTTGAGCTTAAACCCCATCTTTGCAATAAAATGATTTCGGGCAAGACAATGAAAATCGAATTCAAAATCACGAATTGAGCTCCGACAATATTCCATAGAATTAAAGAAAGCACCCATGAAAAACGTGCCATCCACGCAACCAACATGGTTACTTTCATCCTGCGATTTTCGTAGTCGCCCGACTTAGAGACCCACCGTTTTCGTTGTTTCCAAAATGCCTTCCAACTCGAAACAGAGTGGGTTTCAACCACCGCATTTTCGGCATATACCAAATCTCCTTTACCCCACATTCGGTGCAACAATAACTCGTCGTCTCCCGATTGCACGTGCTCCAAACCGCGATAGCCACCTACTTCGATAAACATTTTTTTCCGAAACGCCATGGCAGCGCCGTTCGCCATGGTTGGCCGATTCGCACGAATAGACGCCGCCGTAATGGCTTGAAACCCTTCATTCTCGGATGCAAGAACCTCTTTCCAAAAACCACCATCAGATTTGAAAATCACCCTCCCAGAAACCCAGACGACTCTTTCCTCCGAAAATGGCCTTGAAATTTCTTCGATAAATTGGGGAGAAAACGTGCAATCGGCATCCGAGCAAACCACGATCTCCCCTTTCGCCATTTCAATGGCTTGAGAAATCGCTCGTTTTTTACCAAGGCCTTCAAGCGTAATCAATTGAACGGGAAACGAAAGTTTTGGAATCCACTCCTTCACCACCTCCGCCGAATGATCTTCGCTCCCATCATCAACCAAAATCATCTCGTAAGGAAATCGCGTTTGAAGTGAAACACTTTGAAAAAAGGCATCCAGCTGATTTCGTTCGTTTTTAAAGGGAACAATCCAAGATATATTTCCAGGAAAGACCGTTTTAAACTTAACATCCTTCTTCAAAGAAAAACACCATTTCAGGACTTGAAAAGCATAAAGTAGGGGAAAAATAAGGAGAAGATTATTCATGCTTTTCTTCAATGGGTTGGTGAAAGAAAAACAAGATAATCCCTACCAAGGCGGGGATCATTAGATTGACTAGCCAAAGGACCAGGGATGCCGTTGCGGCAGCACTTTCACATTCCGAACCCGAAAAAACCTGAGCCATCTCAAATCGCGCCGTCCAATCCAGAACAGCAGGAATAGGGATGATGGATTGACCTAGAAACATGGCTGCTAATTCTGGAAAATCATCAAACAAACCTTTTTCAGGCACAAGAGCGCGATAAACCAGCAAAAATTGAAGAGAAAAAACCAAATAACGGGCGAGCGATAACATCCAAATGGCATTGATTTTTTGGGGCGAAACGCCTTCAAAATAACCCAACCACTTCCACTGGAATTTGGATTTGATCCAGCGGAAAGAAAATGAAACGACCAGCGCCAATGCAAGGAGTGTAAGCGTAATGAAACCACACCACATCAACATGGAATCTAACTCTAAGTGGGGATTTAATTCATCGGTTTCGGTAAGCACAACGGCGGCCATCAAACCCATCCATAACGTTATGCTCATCTGCATAAGGCCGCCCACAACCGATCGGCCGCCTGCTTTCCAGCGGTGGGTTTTTGGAACGAACCAAACGCGGCCAATATATTCGGCCATTCGGTTGGGAATAAGCGTAGAAATGGCCATACCAGCCAAAACAGCCTTGAATTGCTGACCAAAACCAGCTTTAGCAACATCTTGGGAAAGAATCCTCCATTTCCAGGTTTCTAATCCCCAATTAACTACCATTAAACCAAAACATAAAGCCCAAATCATCCAAGAAACTTGCGAGAATTGATCAGGGATCAACGATAACACTTCATCCTTTCGACGAATCTTCAGAAGAAAAGAAATCAAAAAAGCTCCAGTTACCGCCCATTTGAGTGAACGATAGCCGTATTTTTTGAAAAATGATGCCGCCTTATTGATTACTTTTGAAGTTGTGGTTAGTACAAAGATAGTTCAGCAATCCACCACTCCGGAACGAGTAATTTTAGGAATTGATCCTGGAACTACCATCATGGGTTTTGGCGTGATTGTGGTGAAGGGGAAAAAAATGAGTTTGATCACCCTCGATATTCTAAATCTCACTAAAATTGAAAATCAACCCCTGAAGTTGAAAAAGATTTTTGAAACCATGTTGGAATTAATCGAAAAGTACAAACCCGACGAACTGGCCATTGAAGCGCCCTTTTTTGGGAAAAACGTTCAGTCGATGTTGAAATTAGGGCGCGCCCAAGGAGTTGCAATTGCTGCAGCCTTGTACCGCGACATTCCTATTTTCGAGTATTTGCCCAAAAAAATTAAACAAAGTGTTACCGGAAATGGAAATGCATCCAAAGAGCAGGTTGCCGCCATGATGGAGCATTTATTGGAGTTTAAATTTTCCGGAAAAATGGATGCGACCGACGGACTGGCAGCAGCAGTTTGTCACTTTTTGCAAGGGGATGGAGCAGGATCAAAAACCAAAGCCAAAGACTGGTCTTCGTTTTTAGCAGCCAACCCCAACCGAATCAAGTGATTTGTTTTTACTTTTGTACCAATGCAATACAATACTTCACGCCCGCCCTTAACGATTTCCGAATATGGTCGCGGGGTTCAAAATCTCATCCAAATTGCGAAAGATCTTCCCACCAAAGAAGAACGAAATAAGGCTTGCCAAACCATCATTGATTTGATGGCCCATCTGGCTCCAGCAGCAAAAGACTCTTCTGACTATAAGCAGAAATTATGGACTCACTTGTTTGCCATTGCCGGTGAGCAATTCGATGTAGATTGTCCCTATGAAATCAATTTAGAAGATTATTCAAACAAAAAACCCATCCGAATGCCTTACCCCCAACAGCGGATTAAGTTGAGGCACTACGGAAAGGTGGTTGAAAAAATGATCGATAGTGCCATGAAAACCGAAGACGAAGGATTGAAAAACACCTTATCAGAGTCCATCGGGAATTTCATGAAAATGGCCTACACCATTTACCACCAAACGGCAGTTTCCGACGATGAAATCAACGAAGATTTGAGGGAACTTTCCAACGGCGAGTTGGCCTTAAAAGAGGGTGTGGTTCTTCCATCGCATCGGGTGCCCCACCAAGCCACGTTGATGCAACAAAATCGGAAAGGGCACCACGGAGGTAAAAACAAAAACTTCAAAAAATTCGGCAGAAAAAATAATCGTTACTAATGGCACATTTTATCGTAGAAGGCGGTCATCAACTCAAAGGTGAAATTCAGCCGCAAGGAGCGAAAAACGAAGCATTGCAAATCATTTCCGCAGTCCTTCTAACACCGGAAGAGGTAATCATTGACAACATTCCCGACATACAAGACGTCAACAAGTTGATTGATTTATTGGCAGACATGGGGGTAAAAGTTAGGCGCGAAACACGCTCTCGATGCTCATTCAAAGCCGATGATGTGAACCTCGATTATTTAAAAGGAGAGGACTTCAAAAACAAAGCGGCTCACCTGCGAGGCTCCATTATGATTTTGGGCCCTTTGTTAGCGAGATTTGGCGTTGGGTACATGCCCAAACCGGGTGGCGATAAAATTGGCCGTCGACGTTTAGACACCCACTTCTTGGGATTCAAAATGTTGGGTGCAACCTTTAATTACGATGCTGGAGATAGTTTTTACAGCGTTGAGGCACCGAAAGAAGGATTGAAGGGAACGTACATGTTGTTGGACGAAGCTTCGGTAACGGGAACGGCGAACGTGGTGATGGCGGCATGTTTGGCCGAAGGGAAAACCATCATTTACAATGCTGCGTGCGAACCCTATTTGCAGCAATTGTGCAAGATGATTAACCGAATGGGCGGAAAAATTTCGGGTGTTGGCTCCAATTTAGTCACCATTGAAGGAGTTGAAAAATTGGGAGGATGCTCCCATGAAATGCTTCCCGACATGATTGAGATTGGAAGCTTCATCGGTTTAGCGGCCATGACTCGGAGCGAGATCACCATCAAAAATTGCCGAATTCCTGAGTTGGGCGTTATTCCCAATGTTTTCAAACGCCTGGGAATTAAAATGGAATTTCGGGGCGATGATATTTTTGTTCCAGCCCAAGATCATTACGAAATCGACACTTTCATTGATGGTTCTATTTTAACCATTTCCGATGCGCCCTGGCCAGGGTTTACCCCAGATTTGTTAAGCATCGTATTGGTGGTCGCAACGCAGGCCAAAGGAAGTGTTTTGATTCACCAAAAAATGTTTGAGAGTCGCTTGTTCTTTGTCGACAAACTGATCGACATGGGAGCGCAAATCATTTTATGTGATCCTCACCGCGCTTCGGTGATTGGTATTGACAGGGCCTACGCATTGCGCGGCATCAAAATGACCAGTCCTGATATTCGTGCTGGGGTTTCCTTGCTCATTGCAGCATTATCAGCTGAAGGAAGCAGCACCATCTACGCCATCGATCAAATTGATCGGGGTTATCAAAACATCGATCAACGTTTAAATAAAATTGGCGCGAATATTGTTCGCGTTTCGTAAACTTGCAACAATGAAAAAAGCATTTCTACTTCTCAGTATGTTGGTGGGTCTGGGAGCCATCAGCTTCAAAAGCAACACTTCGGCACCGTTTCAATACGAACCTAAGTACAAGGTGGGCGACATTGCCCCAGAAATCATTGGAATTTCCCCTGAGGGTAAAACCTTGAAATTATCTTCTTTAAAAGGAAAAGTTGTATTGATTGATTTTTGGGCGAGCTGGTGCGGACCTTGCCGGGCAGAGAACCCAAATGTGGTAGCTGCTTTTCAACAATACAAAAGCAAATCCTTCCAAGGAGGTAAAGGATTTACGGTTTTCAATATTTCTTTGGATACCAAGAAGGAAAACTGGGTGAATGCCATTGCGAGCGATGGTTTAGCATGGCCTAACCACGTGAGTGATTTGAAAGGTTGGAGATCTGATATTGGTGCAGCTTGGGGCATTAGTTCCATTCCTACCAATTATTTGATCGATGGGAATCGAAAAATTATTGGGGTAAATTTGCGAGGAGCTGCACTGACCGATGCTTTGAGCAAAATTGCGAAATAAAAAATTGCACTTTCTAATAGAAAAGGGTTGCCATTTGGCAACCCTTTTTCTATGGAACCAATTTTGTCTCGTCCTTAAATAGGTTTACACCAAAAATGAACCATGGAAGGATGAATAAACCCTGTATTTAGAAACATTGAAAAAGGACATGGTAATAAACAGATAAATCCATCTAAAAAATTACATTCAACAGGGGATAAATCCCCCTTCGATTGGACTCAGGGACCGCCCTTCGATTGGACTCAGGGACCGCCCTTCGATTTGGACTCAGGGACCTGTCATCGAATTCTTAATGGTCTATTTATGAAGCATTTTCCTACATTGAGTTGCAAAAAAAAATGAATTGGATCATGGGGGATAAATCCCCCTCCCCCACCGAAAACAATTTACGGCTTTTTGGGGGAATTGACCCGTCCTAAAAAAAGTTTACAGTTTTACTGTGTTTTTTTGTTTTAGTCCTGGAACAAATTTACATTCATTTTTCAATCCAAAAATGGGCTTACATTTTGATTCGTCCTAAAAAATTTA
>JAIYBD010000246.1 GCA_027488715.1 Bacteroidota bacterium
CCATTCACACCTTACGATACGCTAACATCTTCGTTGGTGCATGTATGGGCTGCTACGGGCCAAGGAGTTCTCGACTACAGTCGTTTAAATTCGCTGCGATCTCAAAACACACTTCAATTGGATTTCCGCATCGATAAAAAATTCAATTTCGAAAAGAACAGTTTGAATTTGTACTTCGATTTACAGAATGCCACCAACTATCAAGTTGCGGGACAACCCTTCCTCAATGTTGCCACCGACGCCAACGGAAATAAAATCATTGCTAATCCTGGTGGCAATCCACCGAGGTATCAACTAAAAGAGATTCCAAATTCAGCTGGAACCTTACTTCCTTCCATCGGAATCATCTTCGATTTTTAAAAAGAAAGAAGCAAGGCGGCCGATTTTGGCTCGCTGAATCCAGGTAAATGCAGCCGGTAATAGTCCATGATGGCCTGAAACATCCGGCTGCGTTCATCGGCCGTAATTTTCAAATCTCGTTCGCCCAAAAACCAACGAATGAGAACGGCCGACAATCCTTCTTGCAAATAATACGGATGCAAGATATCTTTCGAAAAACGACCTTCCCTCAAATCCCAACGAGCACCGGGTTCATAGGTATCTAAATCGGGAATAAACCCTAAAAACTCGGTCAGTTTCGCTGCCGTTTGTAAAGCAATTTCATCAAAGGGTGCTTCTTCCATTAACTTCCACACATAGTGAAAAAGCGGAGAATCCTGCAGTTCATCCCGAATAGACCTTGATAAAATTTCCGACAGAAACAAACGTGAAACACCGTGTTCTGGATGAAAATCCCAGGCCGATGGAAGGGGGACAAGCTCATTTACTCGGTGAAGAGACCCTGTTTTTTTAAATGAAAAGGTAATTTCCATGCGTGCCAAGGGTTGAAGCATGGCCGTGGTAATTTTCGCTTTTGCTTTTCGCACACTGGGAATCAAAAATGATAATGGCCCATGGGTTTCGGTGAAAAACAAACACACCATGCTCGAATCAGAAAACGGAGTTGCTCGAATGGAAATGGCTCGCGAGGTAAACACCTTGCAAAGAAACATCGAGAAAAGTGAAGGAAAAGAAATAAATTTGTGGCATGAGAACGCTTTTTCCCTTTTTACTCGTTTTGTGGCTCATCACGTCCTGCGAATCGAAAAAATCGAGCACCGAAATTTTTGCCATGGAACAACAATGGCAATCCAACCCGAACAAAGGCTACGATTCCACCGCTTTGGAAATTCTAAATGGTTACTCCGCCTTAGCAGAGGACGGTGATTCCGATGCAAAAAATAAAAAAGCAGCTTTTGAGTCGAAATTGAAAAAATTGGTCGAAAATGATTTGGGAAATCTACAGCGCATTGATAGCATGATGGCCTTAAATCAAGAAAATTTCAATCCCATTTTTGCATCCAGCCTTGCCGATGGTTGCTTGGAATTTGCCCACAAACACCCGTGCAGCGCTAAATCACCCAATCTACTTCTCAAAGGAGCCGATTTGCAACGGGCGCTGGAACGGTATGCGGAATCAGAAAAAACCTTGCAATCGTTGATCGATCATTATCCTGATTTCAATAAAGCCGATGTGGCCTACTTTTTCATGGCAAACATGCAGATGGAACAAGGAAAGAAAGAAGATGCAAAAAAATCTTTTCAAAAGTTGATTACCAAATTCCCTAAAAGCGAGTTTTCTAGGGATGCGCAAATCCTTTTGAACAACGAATTGCAACTGCCCGAAGTTGGGAAAAATCCAAGCAAATAATTTTTCATAACGGCATTTATCCCTTAAATTTGCACCACTAAAAATTACACCATGTCAGTATTGGTAGGAAAAAACTCCAAAGTTATCGTTCAAGGATTTACCGGATCAGAAGGTACTTTCCACGCTTCACAAATGATTGAATACGGAACCAACGTCGTGGGTGGCGTTACACCAGGAAAAGGAGGAAGTACCCACCTCGATCGTCCCGTTTTTAACACCGTTTCCGAAGCCGTTCAAAAAACCGGTGCCGATGTATCCATCATCTTCGTTCCACCTGCTTTCGCTGCCGACGCCATCATGGAATCTGCCGATGCAGGAATCAAGGTGATCGTTTGCATTACCGAAGGAATTCCAACCAAAGACATGATTTATGCCAAAGAATACCTTCAAGGCAAAGACGTTCGCTTGATCGGACCCAACTGCCCCGGAGTCATGACTCCAGGCGGTGCTAAAGTTGGCATCATGCCCGGATTTATTTTTACTCCAGGTCGCATTGGTGTTGTTTCCAAGTCAGGAACCCTAACCTACGAAGCCGTAGATCAATTAACCAAGTTGGGCTTCGGACAATCAACTGCGATTGGTATTGGTGGAGATCCCATCATTGGAACATCCACGAAAGAAGCGGTTGAATTGTTGATGAACGATCCCGACACCGATGGTATTGTGATGATTGGCGAAATCGGTGGTGGCATGGAAGCTGAAGCAGCTCATTGGATCAAAGAAAACGGAACCAAACCCGTTGTTGGATTCATCGCTGGTCAAACAGCACCTCCCGGACGTCGCATGGGTCACGCAGGAGCCATCGTTGGCGGAAGCGACGATACGGCAGAAGCTAAAATGCGCATCATGGCCGAATGTGGTATTCACGTAGTTTCATCTCCAGCTGAAATCGGCAAAAAAATGGCCGAAGTTTTAGGAAAATAATTCAAATTCAAAAACCTTATACGGCTTGATTTATCAAGCCGTTTTTTTATCAAAAAAATATGGGAAGAGCGTTCGAATTCCGAAAAGAAAGAAAGTTTAAGCGCTGGGCGCAAATGGCCAAAGTCTTTACCAAAATCGGTCGAGAAATCTCCATGGCGGTAAAAGAAAGTGGCACCAACCCAGAGACCAACTCCAAGTTAAGAATTGCCATTCAAAATGCCAAGGCCGCCAACATGCCGAAAGACAATGTTGAACGTGCCATTCAAAAAGCGAGCGGGAAAGATGCAGAATCTTTCAAAGAAGTCGTTTACGAAGGATATGGACCTGGGAAAGTTGCGATCATCATCGAATGCGCGACCGACAACACCACCCGAACGGTAGCCAACGTTCGTTCCTACCTCAACAAACACGGAGGCGAATTCGCCAGCCAAGGAGCCTTTGATTTTATCTTCGACCGAAAAGCCGTATTTAAAATCTCAGCAGAAGGTCAGAATATGGAAGAATTGGAGTTTGAGTTGATCGATTTCGGATTGGAAGACATTGGATTAGAAGATGAAAATTTGGTGATTTACACCGCGTTCACCGATTTTGGAAGCATGCAAAAAGCCCTCGAAGAACGCGGTATCGAAATCGTTTCTGCCGAATTTGAACGCTTACCGAATGTGATCAAAGAAGTGAGCGACGAAGTGGCTGCCCAAATGAATAAATTGATCGATAAAATTGAAGAAGACGACGATGTAACGTCGGTATTCCACAACATGGGCTAAGTTAATTTTCCGATATTCAACGATAAAAATAAATCAATCATCAAAAAAATGCCGAACTTTGTTCGGCATTTTTTATGGCACAACAACACAAAACAAGGAAAAACAATCGGGATATCACGTGGTTATCGTTCAATAATCGCGTACTACAGGAAGCCAACGACCCCACCGTTCCATTGGTTGAGCGACTTCGATTTTTAGGAATTTTTTCCAGCAATCGGGATGAATTTTTTAAAGTTCGCGTCGCTTCCCTCCACCGCTTGGTTCACGATGAAGAACTGAATACGGATTTCGATATGGATCCGGAGGAAGTTTTAAAGCGAATTCAGAAATTAACCATCGGCCAACAGGAGGATTACACCCAAACGTACCAAACCTTGATGGAAGCCATGAAGGTTGAGAACATTCACATTTTGAATGAAAACCAATTGCTTCCTTATCAAATGGATTTTGTTCGGGAGTTTTTCAGCAATCAACTTCGTCCTTTTTTGGTGCCTTTGATGCTCAGCAACAAGCGCGAATTTCCCACATTGAACGATAAGGCGCCTTACTTGGCCGTGTTATTGGAAGATTCCAAAAAGAAATCCAAATATGCCTTAATCGAAATTCCAACCTCCATCAATCGATTGGTTATCCTCCCATCCGAGGAAAAAGAGAAAACCTATTTGATGTACATCGACGACATCATTCGTTTGTATTTGAGGGAGATTTTCGTCATTTTTGAATTCAATTCACTAACGGCTTATTCGTTCAAAATTACTCGTGATGCCGAGTTGGATATTGAAGATGATATTTCAACAGGGATTATTGAGAAGATTTCCAAGGGATTGGAACGTCGGAAATTAGGCGATCCCATTCGCATCGTTTACGACCGAGAAATTCCAAAAATCTTGTTGAATCATTTGTTGCGAAGGATTGGGATTGCCAAAGCGGAACACATCATTCCATCGGGTCGATACCACAACATGCGGGACTTTACCAAATTTCCTGATTTGGGTAGAAAAGAGCTGGTTTATCCGAAACTTGTTCCTCAAACGCACCCCGATTTAGAAGGAAAACGATCCATTTTACAGGTATTAACTCAAAAAGATGTCCTTCTATCCTACCCTTATCAGCGATTCGACCATTTGATCGATTTGTTGCGGGAGGCGGCCATCGACCCGAAAGTGAATTTCATTTACATCAATTTGTACCGCGTTGCTTCGAACTCTAAAGTGGTTAATGCCCTGGAAAACGCGGTAAGAAATGGGAAAAAGGTCGTGGTCATCGTGGAACTTCGAGCTCGATTCGACGAGGAAAACAACATTTTTTGGGCCAACCATTTGCAAGAAGCCGGAGTAAAAGTCATCTTCGGTGTTCCCGGATTAAAGGTGCATTCCAAACTCATCCTCATTGGCAAAAAAGAACAAGGAAAAGATACCTTATTCGCTCACGTTGGAACCGGAAATTTCAACGAGAATACGGCCAAGGTGTACACCGATTACAGTTTACTCACTTCCGATGTTCGAATAACCAAAGAGGTTGAAAAGGTTTTTAAATTCCTTCAAAACAATTACGAACGCGCTATCTTTAAAAACTTATGGGTGTCGCCCTTCAATTCTCGAAGAAAAATCATCGATTTAATCGACAAGGAAATTACCTCGGCCAAAGAAGGAAAAGAGGCTTGGATGATCATCAAGGTGAACAATTTGGTGGATGACGGCATCATTCGGAAATTGTACCAAGCGAGTACAGCAGGGGTAAAAATTCAGTGCATCATTCGCGGAACCTGTGGCTTGGTTCCCGGCGTTAAGGGCATGAGCGACAATATTTCCGTCATTAGCATCATCGATCGTTTCTTGGAGCATGCCCGCGTTTTCATCACCGCCAACCAAGGAAGTCCCTTGTTCTTCTTAGGTTCGGCCGATTGGATGTTGCGCAACCTCGATTTTCGGGTTGAAGTGACCACGCCGGTCTTTCAAGAATCGTTGAAAGAAGAAATTTGGCAAATGATTCAATGGCAACTGAACGACAATCAGAAAGCCCGAATTATCCATAGGAATCACGAAAATGATTACCAAGTTAACGACCTCCCTCCAATGAGATCTCAGGAAAAAATTTACGAATGGTTCCAATCCTTCGGCTCCTAATTCCACTTCTTTTTCTCTATTCTTGTGAGCAGAAAAACATAGGCGTCATTCATTGGTCGACTCATTTTCATCATCTTTCGAAGGAAAAAAAATATGCCGACTCTTTAGGAGAAAAAACACCATGGATGGTTCGCTATTTCGATGTGGTGTGGGAAAATGGAGAAGCAACGCCCACGGCTGTGGCGCATCTGCCTAAAAATCTCTCCATTCATTCTTCGGCCATTTACATCCAACGTCAGGTAGTGGAAAACACTTCAAAGGCGGAGTTACCTACGCTATCAAAAAAAATCATTTCCATGATTCAACAAATGGAAACGATCAGTCATTCAAATTCAAAAGAACTCCTCGTTGATTTTGACTGGGGAAAAAAAACGAAATCCAAGTATTTTGAACTCATTTCGATTTTAAAAAAATCATTTCCAACCAAGGTCGTTTCAACCACCATTCGTCTTTCTCAATTCGCAAATCCCAAGGTGTATGGAGTGCCTCCTTCTTCGAAAGGATTATTGATGATGTATCAAACGGGAAGTTTGAATCAACCTGATCGACCGCTTTTGTGGGAGAAATCGGAAGTTCAAACGTATTTAAAAGAAAAGAGTTATCCACTTTCATTGGATGTTGCTATTCCTACTTTTTCTTGGAGTCGAATCCAACGAAAGATGCCAATGAAAAACAAAACACGGGGTTCCTTAATTTTTCCTAGCTATTCTAATGACTTAGAGAACGATAAGGATTTTAAACAGATTCAACCCAATCAATTTATTTGTACGAAAGCCCATTTTTTCCATGGATTTTTTCTTCTGCCTGGCGATCGGGTAATTCCCGAAAAAGTTGCTGAAAATGACCTCAAATGGGCTATTGAAGAAGCGAATTCCATCTCTCGAAATGCGGGAACGGTGTATTTGTATTTGATTGAAGAAGCTTCCAACGGAGCCTATCCTGCCAAATGGTTTCGGTAGTATTGAGTTCATTTCTTATTTTTACCATCAAACCTAACCATCATGAAACGAAAAATAGGATTCGTTCTAGGATTATTGATTTGTTTTTTCACCCAAGCAGCAGAACCCAAATTTGAAGGCTACCAAAAGTATTCTCCCTGGCACCGCTCTCGAGTGAATAAACTCGCAGCCAATTGCAACCCTTCAACGGCAAGAACAAACCTCGACATTAACAACGTTCGAACCACGATTTTAGGGGGTGGAGACATGTTTTGGGATTTAAATTCGGCTCGTTATGAAATCCCGAAATTACCTGCAAACTCAACCAACCCAAGAAAACACTCCTTGTATGCCGGAGCCATTTGGGTTGGAGGAATCGATGCCGGAAAGCAATTAAAATCCTCGGCTCAAACCTACCGTTCTGCCTCCACCTTGGGGGTGGCCTTTTGGCCCGGACCACTCACCAACGACGGTGCCGCCATCGCTTACAACAACGAATGTTTGAAGTACGACAAACACTGGAAACTCACCAAGGCCCAAGTTGATGAACATAAATCAAACACCTTACCTGGAGGAGGATTAGTTCCTGGATATACACCTCCCGCCGTTTTCATGGATTGGCCAGCCCACGGTGATCCAGCATTAAATCAAGCTTTTTATTTGGCGCCTTTCGTTGATGTTGATCAGGATGGAAACTACAACCCCATTCAAGGCGATTACCCAAAGATCCGGGGAGATCAGTCCATTTGGATGGTGTACAACGACAAAGGAAATACCGGCGGAGGCGGTGCAACACCCATTGGCTTGGAAATTCAAACCGAAGCTTTCGCTTACGCTTCCAACGATGAGTTGAACAACATGACCTTCTATCAGCACACCCTCATCAACCGATCGTCTATTCGATTGGATTCAACCTTCATGGGCCAGTGGGTAGATACCGATATTGGAAACTATGCCGACGATTACGTGGGTTGCGATGTTCCGCGAGGATTGGGAATTTGTTACAATGGCGACAACGACGACGAAGGCGTATTGGGTTATGGTTTAAATCCGCCCAGCATTGGAATCGATTATTTTGAAGGCCCTTTCTCGGATGCGTTCAATGGTTTGGACGACGACCGAGATTGTTTAGTGGATGAAATTGACACCTTCAGTTGCGATGCTGAAGCGAAAACCGAACGCATGATCATGTCGCGTTTCGTGTATTACAATGGAGATGGCTCGGTTACCGGTGAACCTTCCCAGGCGACCCATGCCTACAATTACATGACTGGAAAATGGAAGGATGGCGTGCGTATGATTTACGGCGGAAATGGATATCCTGGATCCAATGGAGCCACGAATTTAGCTGCCGACATGATGTTCCCTGGAGCATCTGATATGACGTATGGCTGGAGCTTAGGGGGAAATTGCCAGCGGCCAACACCACCGCCATCTTCCTGGGACGAAGTGGCCGCCGGAAACACCCCTGCCGACCGTCGTTTCGTTCAAGCTGGTGGGCCGTTCACGTTGAAACCCGGAGCCGTTAACTACATCACCATCGGCGTGGTTTGGGCACGTGCTAGTTCTGGAGGAGCCACCGGCTCGTTCAACTTGCTGTTGCAGGCAGACACCAAAGCTCAGGCGCTGTTCGACAATTGTTTTAAAACCTTGGAAGGACCGGATGCGCCCGATGTTGATGTGGTTGAACTCGATCAAAAACTCACCCTCAATTTGGTGTATAAACCTACTTCCAACAATTATAAACTTCGTTATCGTGAGGTTGATCCCGGATTAAAAGGAGTAACCCGCGACAGTGTTTACCAATTCCAAGGTTTCTTGGTTTACCAAGTTACCAATCCTTCGGTTTCAACCGGCGAGTTGGAAGATCTTTCTAAATCTCGTTTGGTGTACCAATGCGATATCAAAGACACCGTTTCAACCTTGGTAAATTATGTGACCGATCCCGCATTAGGTATCGATTTCCCTAAAGTGATGGTTAAAGGCGCCAATGAAGGCGTTAAACTTTCCATTGATGTTACCAAAGACGCTTTCGCGACAACGTCAGACAAAGTCATCAATCACAAACCCTATTACTATTACGTTATTGCCTACGCTCAAAATCGATATGCACCCTACGATTGGCAAACGAAAACTGGCCAATCCCGTCCATTTTTTGCCGGAAGAGCCAATGTAAAGGTCGTTTCTGGCATTCCCCACAAAACATCTTCTGAGTTTGGCGGTATGACGTTAAATTCTGGTTGGGGTGATCAGCCGTCCATCACTCGATTGGAAGGTGTTGGAAACGGTGGTTCCTCTTTGGAAATCACAGCTGAATCCCGTGATGAAATCATGTTGAACAACTTTGCTCCATCATTAACTTACGAGAAGAATGCGGGTCCTGTAAACGTTCGTGTGGTTGATCCTAAGAAAGTTCCTACTGGTGAAATGATTTTGAGCATGTACGAAGGCACCATTGGTAATCCTGCCGCGGTAACCAACAATGCCAAATGGTACATCGAGTACAACGGTCAGCGTATCTTATCCGATGCAGCGATCAGCACTCCCAATGAACAGTTATTACAAGATTCTTCGTTTGATGCTAGTGGTCGTTTCATCGAGTTCCGCAACTTGGGCTTGAGCGTATTGATCAACAACCAGCCAGCGCCCCCCGGAGCTGCTTCTGGTGCTAATAGAGAATTTAATCCGGTGATTGAAGGCAGCATCGACCAAAACGGTGGTCGTTGGTTGAACTTCGTACAAGACCAAGATTTACCCGGTTCTCCCTTGAACTGGATTACTTCTGGGGTTTCTCCCGGCGATGATGCTGGTGACGATAACCAATTCTGGGAAAGCATGTTGGGCGGACGTTTCGCTCCGTACAAATACACCTCCCGCGCCGGATTCCACCCAGCATGGGCTTCTACCCCTGTTTCTCCCGGTAACGCAGCAAAATCTCAAAACGATACCCGTACGGTTGGTTCCGTTGATATTGTCCTTACCAATGACAAGACAAAATGGACCCGCGCTATCGTGTTAGAAACAGGAGAAATCAGCGCAAACAACGAAGGTGGGCAGAAGAAGGGCTTTATTCGTTTGTCACAATCACGCGGTAAGGATTTCAAACCCGATGGTGGAGCTGTTGGTATGAGTTGGTTCCCTGGCTATGCGATCAA
>JAIYBD010000049.1 GCA_027488715.1 Bacteroidota bacterium
CGGCCAACTCGGTAACAATTTTCTTCACACAGCCCACTCCGGTTAATGGAAGAGAACATTGGGGAAGCAATTTGCTTTCTCCCGCTTTGTTGACGTGTTGCATGGCCACCACAATGTTTTTGGCAGAAGCCACTAAATCCATGGCTCCACCCATCCCTTTGACCATTTTTCCTGGGATTTTCCAGTTGGCAATGTCGCCATTTTCCGAAACCTCCATGGCTCCTAAAATCGTCAAGTCCACTTTTCCGGCACGAATCATCCCAAAACTCATGGCTGAATCGAAGAAGGAACTTCCGGGTGTTGTGGTGATGGTTTGTTTACCAGCGTTGATCAAATCGGGGTTTTCATCTCCCTCGAAAGGAAAGGGGCCGATGCCCAACAAACCGTTTTCCGATTGAAGGACCACGTTCATTCCTTCGGGGATGTAATTGGCTACCAGCGTGGGTATTCCAATTCCTAAATTCACGTAGTAGCCATCGCGAACTTCGCGTGCGATGCGTTTTGCAATTCCGTTTTTATCTAACATGGCTTGGGGTTTAGGAACGTGGGCGAAGGGTACGTTGCTCAATTCGTTTTTCGAAATGATTTCCTTGGAAGATGCGATGAACGTAAATTCCAGGGGTATGAATGTGGTCGGGGTCGAGGGAACCGGCAGGAACCAATTCTTCCACTTCGGCAATGGTGATCTTTCCGGCCATCGCCATCATGGGATTGAAGTTGCGAGCGGTTTCTTTGAAGATGAGGTTGCCCATGGTGTCGCCTTTCCATGCTTTCACAATGGCGAAATCGGCATCGAAGGCATATTCGAGAAGGTATTCTTTCCCGTTGAAGATTCGGGTTTCTTTCCCTTCAGCGACTTCGGTGCCTACTCCAGCAGGGGTGAAGATAGCTGGCATTCCGTAACCGGCAGCCATGCAACGGGTAGCGAGGGTTCCTTGGGGGATGAGTTCCACTTCCAATTCACCGGAAAGCAATTGGCGTTCAAATTCGGCATTTTCTCCAACATAGCTGGAGATCATTTTTTTTACCTGCCGATGTTGGAGCATGAGTCCAATTCCGAAATCATCCACCCCTGCATTGTTGGAGATGCAGGTGAGATTTTTGGTACCTTTTTCTACGAGGGCGGCAATGCAATGTTCAGGGATACCGCACAAGCCGAAACCGCCCAACATGAGCACGGCTCCATCGTGGATATCGGCAATGGCTTCTTGTGCCGAGGCAACAACTTTATTCATACCAATTTTGTTTGGCACGAAGGTACGAAAAAGCGTGAAAATTGTTTACTGGGCGATCTTTATCCCTTTGAAAATTTGGCGCTGTCCATTTTCGATGTAATGGAAAAAATAGATGCCTGAAGGCCAGTTTTCGGTATTAATTTCTTGCTGGTCCATGGCCGATAAAGAAGTAATCCAACGTCCTTGACCATCAAAAACTTCCATTTTTGCCGTTTTTGAAGCTTGTTTGGGAAGTGCCAATTGCACATGATGGGTGAAAGGCTGTGGAAATACCGAAAATGCTTGTTCGGGAAGGGAGGTGTTTCTGATGATGGTGGAAAGGGTTGTTTTTCCGTTTTCAATCACAGAAACGCGAATAAACGGATAATGCAAAGCATCATTCAAGGGAAATGAATAATTTCGCTTTCCCCACTGATAGGAAACAAGGGCAATGGGAGACCAGGTATTTTCTCCACCTTCAATTTGAAATACGGCATCTTTTGCTGTTCCTTCAACCGACCAAACGAGTTGATTATTTTTGATGGATGCAGAAAGGTTAGTGATAGGTAGTAATCCACCATTCAATCGAACAACGGAATAAACCATGGGAGAGGTGTATAAACCATTTGTAAAGGCAACGAAGTTAGTGTCGGGAGTACGATCTTCATCACTTAGGGGGGTAACAACCCAATATTGAAATGTTAAAGAGTCGCCAGGAGCAATTCCAAATCCTTCCGGACGTGCACCTTTGACGCGAATTTTTTTCTGACTGCCGGATTTGGGTAGTTCACATGAATTTTCTGCATTGATTCGTGATGTAGGGCTCAAGGAAAGGAAAGTATAGCCATCGGGAAGAATATCATTCAATTCAGGTACAGTGGAAAGGCCATTGGACGTGTTTTTCAAAACAATCGTGTATAAAAGGGTATCTCCGAATTTGGGGAATTCATTATTGACAGATTTCGAAATAACTAGCTTGGAAGGGTCGCCGGCGCAAGATCTGTTATTTAAGGGGTTGGTCGACCATTTGAATTGAAATTTAAAGTGATTTCCAGAAAGAGTTGCACAAACAGGTCGAATTAAAATGGGGGTATTTACATTTCGTACAATGTATTTATTGACCACGATGACCGCTTTGTTGCTGCCATGGTTGTTTGCCGTTGCTGTATCGCAGAATACGTTTTTAGCTCCAACTTGAATGCCGGGAACGTCGGAATAAATAACTTCATTTCCTACCAAAAACATTCCAGATGCGTTGTAGGTAGCATTCGAAACGGGTTGAAAGAAAAATGCATCTTGGCAAAGCACATTGCCGAAGTGGTAACGAATGGTATCGGTCCAAATTTCTCCAACGGGTTGGATGGAAGAAGTTCTTCGGCTATTTACAATTCCACCGGCGGAAGCCGAAATAAATGCTTTGGTAGTAATGGAAGTGGAATACTGAACTTCACCTGGATTCTGATCTCGGATGGTGAATTGGAAATTTCCTGTTGTATTGAAGGTAGATGGATATTGTACAAAAAAGCTTGCTAGAATTTTCTCTCCCGGTTGAATGGAAAGAAATACCCGACTTGAATCCTCGCCGATTCCAAAGGAAAAGCCCGTTCCAGCGATATTGGACAAGGTAATTTTGAAATTGGAAAGGGTTTGGGTGGAAATGTTTGTAATTTCAATCGCTACGAATCCAGCCCTTGGGCCAGTTGCCGGTTTGTTGTGATCCAAAATAAAATAAGGACCCGTCTTTTGGCTAATAATGACCTGATTTGTAGACAATGCCCAAGCATAAGTAGAAATTAGGGATGTTATAAGGAGAAGAGATAATCGAGAAAAAGGCCTGATTGGAAACATTTTGTACATATTGGAAACAAATATAGATTAGATTTCTTTGAATGTGCAAAATTACCAATTTGAGAGCGAGATGCTTCATGAAAATTTGTTAAAAAAGATCATTAAAAAAAGGCATTTTTTGACCAATATAAACATATTTAACAGTTTGGATCGCATAAAAGAAATTTTTTAATTGTGAGAGATTGTTTCATTTTGGGAATTTAGGATTGTGGAAAACGTCGACTCAATTTTGCCGACTTTCCTTTAACTTCGCATCATGTGTGGAATTCTTGGGGTTGTCGCTTTAGGCGAAAGTAGGTTCAATCGAGACAATATGGTTGCCATGGCAGATGCCATGCACCATCGTGGCCCTGATGGGGACGGTTTTTTCTTTGCATCGGAAAGCGAAACCAAACCCGATATTCCTCAAAACCGACCCAATACGCTCGTTTGGTTCCAACAATCTCACCGTGAAATTTCTTTAGCGCACAAACGACTGTCCATTGTTGATTTATCGAATGAAGCCGCTCAGCCCATGGGGCTACCCGACGGATCCGTTTGGGTGGTTTTCAATGGAGAAATATACAATCACGCTGAAATTCGAAAAGAATTAGAAGACATTGGGCATCGGTTTAGAACGTCGCATTCCGACACTGAGGTGATTTTGCATGCCTATCAAGAATGGGGTATTCAATGCATCGAACGATTTAGAGGAATGTTCGCCATCGGACTTTGGGATCAACCCAGGGACCTTTTTTATCTCGTGCGCGATCGAATTGGTATCAAACCGTTGTATTATACCTATCAAAATGGTTGCTGTTATTTCGCCAGCGAAATCAAGGCCATCTTACAAGATAAATCTATTCCAAGGAAATTGAATTTTCAATCGGCTTACGATTATCTTACATTTCTAACCGTGCCTGCCCCAAATACGTTTTTTGAAGGAATTCACAAGCTTCCGGCCGGACACTATATTGAAATAAAAAACGGCCATCCATCTGAGCCAAAGGAGTATTGGGATGTGTTTACCCATGTCCATTATCAACCCAACGTTTCTGAAAAAGAAGTGACGGAAACCTTGGTGGAAAAGCTTCGCGAATCGGTGAAATACCGCATGATGGCCGACGTGCCGGTGGGTGTATTTCTTTCTGGGGGAATTGATTCTTCTGTGAATGCCAAACTTTTTAGTGATCTTTCGAACGGACAACCGGTCAAAGCATTTTCCATTGGCTACGAGAACGATCAAGATCTCTCCAGCTACACCAATGAGTTTTACTATGCGCGCAAAGTAGCGAAAGAACTTGGTTGTGAGTACCATGAGCGCGCTTTAAC
>JAIYBD010000255.1 GCA_027488715.1 Bacteroidota bacterium
ACGTAATATCCCAACAACGACGTTAGGTTGGAGGAGAAAACTTGATCGTTGAAATCTAGCGGTTGGAATTCCACGTATTCGAAAGTAAACTCTTTATCAGAATGCAGAAACAAGGCTGAGTTTAGGCTGGAATTGTAAACAGGACGAGAAGCCTGGATTTGAATGCTTGCCTTGAACTGGGTTGGCGACAATCGCTCTTCAATCATGATGTTGAATTGGCAATTGATTTTTTCCTGATTTAGGAAGGCATCGTTGGTCCATTTTCGGGTATTGAGGAAATCAGAAACAGCGGTTTCAAAGGTTTTATACAATTGCCGATCGTTGTTATTCACCTGGGTGGAATTTACCATCACTTTGGCGTTCAGTTCTTGCGCCTCGAGGGTGAAGAGAGCAACTCCGAAAAACAAAAGGAAAATAAAGATGCGCATCATGAAGCTAAGTTACAGAGAAACGATTTTTTGAACGATTAATTTTGCAACTTCTTCTTTGGGAAGGAGAGGCCACGACTCGCAACCCGATTCGGTTACCCAATGAACGCGGTTGGTGTCGGTTTGGAATCCAGCACCCTCTTCTTTCAACGAGTTCAATACAATGGCATCAGCATGTTTGTTGATGCGCTTTTGTTGGGCATATTCAAGGGCATTTTCTGTTTCTAACGCAAATCCAACGATTTTTTGATTCGTTTTCATCTTCCCAAGTGTGGCAAGGATATCGGGATTTTTAGTCAATTGAAGTGTTAGGGTATCGGATGATTTTTTCACCTTTTCAGGAGCGATGGTTTCCGGACGGTAATCGGCCACGGCTGCCGCTTTAATCACGCCGTTAACCTTTGGAAAAACCGAAAGGCAGGCGTCGAGCATCTGAAGGGCGGTCGTAATTTTGATGGTTTGGATGTTGGGGTGATGGGTTTCCAGTTCGGTTGGTCCAGCAACTAAGGTTACTTTTGCGCCGGATTGCGCCAAGGCTTCTGCAATGGCAAATCCCATTTTTCCAGATGAATAATTCCCAATGAATCGAACTGGATCGATGTTTTCGTAGGTTGGCCCTGCGGTTACCAACCAATGTTGACCGTTAAGTTGTTGGGCCAATTCAAAATGAATTTTCAAGGAATTTACCATTTCTTCGGGTTCCATCATACGGCCTTTCCCTTCCAAGCCCGATGCCAAAAATCCGGTACCCGGTTCAAGTAGAATGTTTCCAAACGATTGGAGGGTTGAAATGTTGGAAAGGGTAGATGGATGGCGGTACATGTCGAGGTCCATGGCGGGAGCGAAATGGACCGGACATTTGGCCGAAAGGTAGGTGGCGATGAGGAGGTTGTCGCAGCGGCCGGTAGCCATTTTTGCGAGGGTATTTGCCGAGGTTGGAGCAATGATGAAAACGTCGGCCCATTCGGCCAAGGCTACGTGATTATTCCAGGTTCCGTCTTCTGATTTGGTGAATTCGGTGAGGCATGGACGTTGAGAAACGGTAGCTAAGGCAGTAGGGGTAACAAAAAGATGGGCATCTGGAGTGAGTATGCACTGCACTTCGGCCCCTTCTTTTTTCAGTAATCGAACAAAATGGGGGGCTTTGTACGCAGCAATACTACCGCAGATGCCCAATAAAATCCGTTTTCCTCGGATCATGGATGGATTAACCCTCGTTTTCTTCGCGGATTCTCCAAGCGATGCGCTCTTCTTCAAACTCGTCTAATGCACGCAAAGCGGGTTTGGGAAGGCGTTCGTAGTATTTGGAGATTTCGATTTGTTCGCGATTTTCGAAAAATTCTTCGATGTTTTCGGAATACTGCGTAAAGTCTTTCAACTTTTCCTGTAATTCTTCTTTCTCTAGAGCCTGAATTTGGTTGGCGCGTTGAGAAACGATGGTGATGGATTGGTAAATGTTACCAGTGTTAGCATCCAATTGAGCTAAATTACGGGTTTCGGTGTTGTTCTTCATGCTTATTTCTTTTCTGCATTCATCTTTTCCAAAGCCTGATTGCAAGTAGCAAAGATACGTTGAGTTTCGGAAAGGTAGGATGTTTTTGGATATTCTTCTTTGAATTCTTTAAGAGATTGCAAGGTTTGTTCTAAACGTTCTCTTTTTTTGGATTCGATGCTGTTTTGAGCTAGTTTGTAGTAGGAATCCACCACGCGGAAATGGAGTTCTTCTTTGTTTTCAACTTCGGGGTAGTCGTTCAATAAATTTCGGTAAGCGATAGCGGCTGCACGGAAATCCTCCATCTTGTAGAACAGCTCAGCGTAATTCAAGGCCTTTTTTTGAAGTCGGGCACGAAGATCATCCATCATGGAATTGCAGGCATCCATCCTTGAACTTTCAGGATGCTGATTGATGAAAATCTGAATGGCCTCCAACGTTTTATAGGTATTGGTTTGATCCAATTCAAATTCAGGGCAATCGAAAAACATGGCCTGAAGGTGAAGGAAATCGATTTCTTCGGCAAACGGATTTAAAGGGAAATTCTGAGCAAAATTTTTGCAATGATAGGCTGCTGCGTAATAGTTTTTGAGAGCGATTTGTGTTCGGCAATAATAATAGTAGATATTTTCAGCGTCGGGGGTGCCTTTTGAAAGCGTGAGGAGTTGATCCAATAATCCGTCGGCCTTATCGTATTTTTTATCGTCGTAATACCGAATGGCCGCCGCTTTTTTCTCTTCGTAACTGGTTGATTTTAAGAGTTTATTGTAGCCGTCGCATGACGCTAGGAGCAAAGGTAAACAGAAGATGAAAAGGAAATTTCTCATGGGATTACAAAGGTAACGTTCGACTGAAATAAATGGTCGTTTAACTTGGGATTTGTGAAGAAATGGGGGAAAAAACCCCGAAAAAAAGGGTTACATTTGTGGAAATTCTAGTGGATATGGATTTATTTGAGAAATTGAAAGGAAAGAGAACACCGCTTGGACAACATGCCAAAGAAGCGGCTGGTTATTACATGTTTCCTAAATTAACAGGTGAAATAGCTCCGCGGATGTTTTTCCGCGGGAAAGAGCATTTAACTTGGAGTTTGAACAATTATTTGGGTTTGGCTAACCACCCCGAGGTTCGAAAAGCCGATGCACAAGCCGCAGCCGATTGGGGCATGGCCTATCCGATGGGTGCTCGTATGATGTCGGGTAATACCGATTATCACGAAGAATTGGAGCGTGTGTTAGCGGAGCACGTTCATAAAGAAGATTCCATTTTGTTGAACTTCGGATACCAAGGAATTTTATCGGCCATCGATGCCTTGGTGGATCGCCACGATGTTGTAGTGTACGATGCAGAATCGCATGCGTGCATTGTAGATGGTTTACGTTTGCACCAAGGCCAGCGTTTTGTTTACTTGCACAACGACATGGCTAGCTTGAGAAAGCAGTTGGAGCGCGCTACCAAATTGGTGAATGAAAACGGACATAAGGGGTCAATCCTAGTGATTACTGAAGGTGTTTTCGGCATGAGCGGCGTTCAAGGCGACTTAAAATCGGTTGTTGAATTGAAGAAAGAATTCGAATTCCGTTTGTTGGTTGACGATGCGCACGGATTTGGCACCATGGGAGCTACCGGTGCTGGAACAGGCGAGGAGCAAGGGTGCCAAGACGGGATCGATTTGTATTTTTCCACTTTTGCAAAATCCATGGCTTCTATCGGAGCCTTCATTGCTGGCGATCACGATATTATCACCTTTTTACGCTACACTATGCGTTCTCAGATTTTCGCAAAAGCACTTCCCATGCCTTTGGTTATCGGCGCTTTGAAGCGGATGGAATTACTCAAAACTCAACCACAACTTCGCGAAAACTTGTGGACGGTGGTTCATGCTTTGCAAAACGGTTTGAGAGAAAGAGGTTTCAATCTTGGAAAAACCATGAGTCCTGTTACTCCGGTTTTCCTCAGTGGATCTTTAGGAGAAGCAACTAATCTAATCTTGGATCTGCGCGAGAATTATCGAATCTTCTGCTCCATGGTCATTTATCCCGTAGTTCCTAAAGGAGTTATTATGCTTCGCATTATTCCAACCGCGGCACATTCCCTTGCTGATGTGGAAGAAACCTTAAAGGCATTTACAGCCATTAAAACAAAATTGGAGGCTGGTGAATACCAAAGCGACACCATTGCTGCTTTCGAATAATTTTTTTTTTGAGAAAATATTTTTTTTTTGGAACACATTTCCTATTTTGCAATCACAAACACTAAACAATAAACTATGACTAACAAATTTAACGCTCTGAAAGACGCTGTTATGGGTCTTGAAAAGGACTTCGAAAAGTTCTACGACAAAGGTAACGCTGCTGCTGGTACCCGTATTCGTAAAGGTTTGCAAGACATCAAGAACATGTCTCAGGAAATCCGTCTTGAAGTTCAAAACATTAAGAACCAAGGTTAATCATTAACCAAACAATCAAAAATGGGCTATTCGGAGGAATAGCCCATTTTTTTATGCATTTGTTTTGTAAGCATACGATCGCGATTCTATGGCGATTGAATCGCTGTTGTTGATGGATGATCCTCAGAAGTTGAAAATCAGGGAGTCGCCATCAAAGATTCCTCACCAATCGCCCACAAACGAATATTTAGAATTCGTTAAGGCGGGGAAAATCATTGAGAAATAGGTTCAGATGATTAGCTAACGCTGTGTTTTCCTCGAAAAAAATTAAACCTCAATACGCTTGAGTTTTGGTGGTTTGGATTTGCGAATAACCAAAGGTACTTTTTCTACAGTAATCAAACTCTCATCTAAGCCAAACCATCGTTCGGGAGAAGCTGTCAATCCTTTGATGATCATGTAACTATTCATTACGAATTGTTGACCAATGGGTAGATCGTTTTCATAGCTCAGCTCTTCTTCCACAATAACAAATCGGAAATCGCCCAAGTAGGGTTTACTCTTGGTATAGCTGTGGTAATTCTCGTCCAACTTAATTTCCTCATTTTTTACCATGTCGGAAATAATCTGGCGTAGGTAACTATTAACGCGCTGTTGAACCCGAAATCCGAGTCGCATTTTTACTCGATAAACGTCGTTCGGGTAATGCGTGAAAACCTTATACTCCAAAGTATAGGGTTCATCGGTTACTTCAATATTTACGAACCAATAGAAATCTGCACGTTTTGGACGTTTTTCCAAAATAGAGTGAAGAATTTTCGATTCCACCGTGTCATCGCCCAGCGCTTTGCTCATGAAAACCAAGTGGGTCGCAAATTTGGGCAAGGTGAGGTCATTGCTCAAGGCAACTAAATCATTTCGGTATTTCGAGATGGAAACCAAATCGGCATAATCGGTTTTGATTTTATGTGCGGCGTAAACTACAAACATCAACAAAAACAAGAAAGCTGAAATGATCAAGGTGATGTATCCGCCTTCCATGAATTTGAAAAGATTCGCAATTAAAAACCCGCCTTCAACAAAAACATAAACCCCTAGAAATAACCCAACTAAAATATAGGACCAGCGTTTTACCATCCGTAAATAAATGGCCAGCAAAAGAGTGGTCATGATCATGGTAATCGTAATGGCCAATCCGTAAGCACCTTCCATAGCCGAAGATTCCTGGAAATATAGAATGATGAAAACACATCCCAAATACAGCGCGCTATTCACCAAGGGGATGTAAATCTGTCCTTTGAGGTTGGATGGGAATTTTACTTTTACCTTGGGGAATAAATTGAGTCGAATGGCCTCGGAAACCAAGGTGTATGAACCGGTAATCAGCGCTTGGCTGGCAATGATGGCCGCTAACGTGGCGATGGCTACGCCAAAAATGAGAAACCATTGCGGCATCACCGAATAAAATGGGTTGGTTGCCAATACCTCACCGGTATGATTCAACAAGTAGGCGCCTTGTCCCATGTAGTTCAAAAGCAAAGCAAGTTTCACAAATCCCCAACTTAACTGAATGTTCTTTTTTCCGCAGTGTCCTAAATCAGAATACAAAGCTTCTGCACCCGTGGTACATAGAAATACAGCTCCTAGAATAACGAAGCTGTTGGGCGATTCAGTAAGTAAACGGTAAGCATAAACTGGATTGATGGCTTTCAGAATATCGGCATTGAAGGAAAGTTGATAAACACCTAAGGTGCCTAACATGACGAACCAGAGGAACATGACCGGACCAAAACTTCGACCAACAATGGCAGTACCGAAACGTTGAAACAAGAAAATAACCGAAATGATGGCGATGGTAATCGAAATCGTTTCGGTATTGGTGATGGCCGGATTCACTTGACGCAATCCCTCAATGGCCGAAGAAACGGAAATGGGAGGGGTAATGATTCCATCGGCCAGCAACGTAGCTCCACCCACCATGGCCAAATAAATCAACCACGTTTTATTTCGTTTTACCAACGAATAAAGGGAAAAGATTCCACCTTCTCCATTGTTGTCGGCCCTCAGAGTTAAAATGATATATTTCAGCGTAGTTTGAAGGGTTAAAGTCCAAAAAACGCAGGAAATAGCTCCAAAAATGGTGGATTCTTGAATGGGAGCACTTCCAACGATGGCCTTCATCACATACAAAGGCGAAGTGCCAATGTCGCCGTAAATAATTCCAAGAGTAACCAATAAACCGGCAGCCGAAAGGCGATGGTGATTTTGATGCGACATTTTCTTAATATAGTGAGGCAAATTTAATGGACATTTTGGAGAAATTGCAATAAAAAAGGGGCTGATTTCTCAGCCCCTTTTTGAAAGTCATAAATGTTTATTTGGAGAATTTCTCAGTTGATAAAATTCCATTCGAAATCACATTCAAGAAGTAAATTCCGTGAGGCAAAGTACTTGTTGAAATTTGAAGTGTTGAGCTTCCTTTACCAAGAGATTTAGTCTCTTTCTGAACCAATTTACCCGTTACATCCAAAATAGAAACAGTGGCAATTTCAGATTTCGAGGTTGAAACCGCAACATTCAAAACATCTTGAACGGGATTCGGATAAACCGATCCGATTACTACGCCACTTTTATTAAAGGTTACAGCAACAACAACGGAATACGTTGATGCACCATTGAAATCTACTTGCTTGATGCGGTAGTACAACGTTGTTCCTAAAATGGAAGCATTTTGATCGGTAAAGGAATAATTTCCACCCAAACTTCCTTTGCTATCTACGTTGCCAATGCTTTCAAA
>JAIYBD010000249.1 GCA_027488715.1 Bacteroidota bacterium
CACCCACAAAAAAATCAGAAGTTGAAGTGGTCGAAATGGTACCTGTAGCCGTAATCGAATCGGTACAAATTCCATCTTTGTAAAATCTCAAACGACTTCCATCGTAGGTCATGGCAATATGAGTCCATGTACCGGCAGTAACCACATTTTGAGCAGCAATAGTATAAGCGGTACCATTACTATTTCTGAAACGGGCTTCTACATTGGTTGTCCCTTGCAGTTTTAAAAGATAAAAATCAGCATTGGTGTTATTGCGAAATCCACAAAAGCCTTCGTGGTGGTTGGTGAATTGTGGATTCACCCAACAAGAAACAGACATTTGTTGAGCGCCGGCAACAGTGGATGTTGCAGAAGGAGCCGTGATAAAATCATCGTTTCCATCAAAATCCATAGCATTTTGAGGTTGAGCTATCGCCATCAATCCAGCAAATAGACCGAGGATAACTCCAAAAAAGCGGTAATGTTTTTTCATACAAATTAGGTTTGAAACAAAAATAAACATGAAATGAATTTTTGCACTTCTTTTTAGTGGATTTATGACAAAACAAAATGGAAAAGGTGGTGTTCGAATTCTAAAATCAAACCAATGAATTTTTATTTCAAAAAGGCTTCAGTTCTACTCTGCATTCTATTTGCTTTTAACTCTCAGGGTCAAACCCCTGTTTCTGGAGGAATTTATCAAAGCACCACCTGGACCCGCAGCAATAGTCCGTATATCATGACAGGCCCAGTGGTTGTTTTCCCGGGAGCAATGTTAACCATTGAACCGGGCACCAAAGTTTTGGTTCGAGAAACCGGAAATGGTTCGTCGGTAGGAACCAATTATTTGGAAGTTCGTGGCACCTTGCAAATGGTGGGTCAACCCAATTTACCCGTTCAATTTGAAGGCGAAACCCTCAAACAACGGCGCGATGGCTGGTATGGATTCAAAATTATGCGTTCCCAAGGCGCCGTTTTAAGGGCCGATTATTTCCATTTATCGAATTCCTTTTACGGATTTTTTGTAGATAACGGGGTTTTACCTGATTCTTCTGTTTTTCACCAATGCGTTTGGAAAACCAACGGATATGCTTACTCTGCCTTCAATAAAAGCATTTTCGACTCCTGTGTTTTCCAAAATAACATGGTAGGAATTTCCGGAAATTTAGTTCCCACGGCTACTCCGTGGATCAATGTTTCTAATTCCCAATTCAACGGCAACGACGTTGGGGTCAATCCATACGGTTCCCATGCCGTTATTCAGCAAAGTTCTTTTTTAAATAATGATATGGCTATTAGTGGCATCGGATCCATCGAGGTGAATTTAGATTCCTTTACCAATAATCGTATTGCCATTCGGGGTGTTCAGGGCAAAGTTGAACAATCTGTTTTTTTTAATAATAACCGAGGAATCGTTGATGCAAGCGGAATACACATCAAAAACATTACGCTTCAGGGTTCAGATCTCGGTTTTGATTTGGGCGAAAATTGCATTTTGGAATGGAGCATCGTTACCAACAACGATACCGCAGTTCAAATCAATTCAGGTTTGACCTTCGGAAGCAATTATCCCATTATCAAACAAAACAAAATTTGCTACAACTCCCAATATCATGTAGTTAATGGATCGAATTTGAATCTCAATCTTGCCCGCAACTGCTTTTGTGAAACCGATTCTGCCTCCATCGATGCGAAATTGTACGATGGATACGATGACATCACCCGTGGTTTATTCAATTTCTCGGTTTTCGACAGCAGTTGCACCACTGTTTTGGACGTGGTTGAAAAGGTTTACATTGCTGGAACCCAACTCACCAATAAATCCATTTCGGGGAAATCTCAACTGTTTCCGAATCCAGGCCAGGACCATTTCTACGTTCAGAGCCCTTCACCGATTGCAAAAATTACAGCAAGAAATATGCAAGGGCAATTGGTTACTAGCCTTCAAAATCGCGACTATGTTGATGCACAAACATGGCCAAATGGGATTTATTTTATTGAAATTCAATCGGGAAATCAGAGAGAAGTTATTCGTTGGATCAAAAAATAACGAAATAAAAATGGGCCTCATCGCACCGCTACAACCTCCTGCCCTTGCTACATTCCTGTCCTGGGGGAGTTCAGAGGGAGCTGGTCGTGAAGCCCGCACAAAATTACTTCATTTCATCTAAATTCCAACTTTTTTTTACGTTGGATCCACATCGATGGAAATAAAAATGGATTTAAAGATGGGCGCACCTTGGAGGGCTTTTTGAAGGTCGTGCAGGTGCGCCTTGATCGTTTGAGGTTTAATTTTTTCTATGTGGTACTTCACCTGAATCTGACGATAGTACCGATTGTTGATTTTGCTAACCGGTGGGGGCACAGGGCCTAAAGTTCCTTTCGGCAACGTAAGCCTCAACTTTTTCGCCATCAATTCCGAAGCTTCTACCACAATTTCCTCTTTTTTCCCAGAAAGTGTAATAAGGATCATTTTGGAAAATGGAGGATAACCGAATTCCCTCCTTTCAGCGATTTGCCATTCGTAAAAACTTGGAAAATGTTGTTTCTTAAGGAAGGAAAAAATGGGATGTTTTGGCTGACGGGTTTGGATAAGAACTTTGCCCTTTTTTGCATGCCTCCCTGCCCTACCCGATACTTGCATGAGCTGCTGAAATGTTCGTTCCACCGCTCTGAAGTCGGTCCAGCTCAAAGATTGATCGGCATTCAGCACTCCTACTAAAGTTACATTTTCAAAATCCAACCCTTTGGAAATCATTTGTGTACCAACCAAAATATCCACTTTCCCCTCCTCCATGGATTTAAAAATATCTTTGAACGCCGATTTCTTTTTGGTCACATCTTGGTCCAAGCGCTCCACCTTGAAATCGGGGAACAAGGCTTGAATATCTTCTTCTACTTTTTCGGTGCCAAAACCCAACATGCTGATTTCTTCACTTCCACAGGCTTTGCAATGGCTTACCGATTTCTCTTGATAACCACAGTAATGGCAAACCAAATTTTGAGTGCCCTTATGGTAATTCAAAGAAACATCGCATTTGGGGCACTCTACTAGTTTCCCGCACGTTGAACATTGCTGAACATCGCGGACGCGACCCCCATCGAGCTGGCGTGGAAAATTATCGTTCCAGCCGGAACGGTGGAACATACTTTCGATACCAGAGATTATACTTTTGGCAACAGAAATCTGGCGTTCATGAAGAACGCCGTCCTGATCTCGGCTGGCTCGGTGCGACTATCAGCCCGGAATTGCCAGGGTCCGCTGTTCGTAGGTCAATTGCCACTCGCCGAGATCGACCAGCATCACCCGGGCCGCCGAGGTGGTCAGCGCCGCGGCCAGCGCCAGCGGCAATTCATTGGCGATCAGCGCGTTGCGGATGCTGCCC
>JAIYBD010000205.1 GCA_027488715.1 Bacteroidota bacterium
AGCCACTTGGTGGTGGTTGATCAATTTTTAGGAAACCAAATTCGAAGTGTCGACACCCTTTCCGGAGGAGAAATGTTCCTCACTTCGTTGGCACTGGCCATGGCATTGAGCGAATTTGCATCTCAAAATGCCCAATTAAATACGCTATTCATCGATGAAGGATTTGGGACCTTGGATCCCGACTCTTTGAATGCTGCCATGGAAGCCATCGACACCATTCGACATCAATCAAAAAAAATGATTGGTCTCATTTCCCACGTTCAAGAATTGCGAGAACGCATCCATTGCCAGATTGAAGTTAAACCCAAAGGAAACGGACAATCTGCTATAGAAATTCGTCCTAAAAGCACGTAAATACGGCTTTTTTCGTTACTTTTGTTGAGATGCTAAAAATCGTATTCGGAATCATCACTGTCCTTTTTGCGCTGCATGGGTGGAGTCAAGATTTGCCCATGGGTGGCTGGAGAACTCATTTGCCGTTCGCCCAAGCTCAATGTTTGGAACCCGTAGGAACCAAAATCTTCGTTGGCACCAAGGGGGGATTATTTTCCTACGATTCCACCGATAACGATTTAGAAATTTTCACTTCCGTAAATGGATTGAGCGATCAAGATATTCGCTCCCTTTCCTACAATACTGATCAACAAACCTTGGTAATAGGGTACGCATCTGGAAACATCGATTTGCTAAAAAACGGGACTGTAAAAAACATCAATGCCATTGTCAGCAAAAACATTCCTGTCAATAAATCCATCAACCACATTTTGCAAAGAGGTAACCGCGCCTATTTGGCCACTGGTTTCGGAATTGTGGAGGTGGATTTGATTTTGGGAGAAATAAAAAATACGTATTTGATCGGATCAGGGTCCAAATACGTGGGCTGTTACCAATTAGCCTCTGATGGAAGCCGAATTTTAGCGGCAACCGACTCGGGCATTTTCAGAGCCAATTGGGCCGCACCCAACCTATCCGACTTTCAGTATTGGTCGTTGGATCCACAATGGGGACGAAAAAAAGTGAAGCATTTGGTGCATCAACAAGGTGTTTTATTCACCGCGGTTGCCGACTCGTTGTTCTCCAATGCCTCAGGTGGTTACTCCCTACTCTATCAAACTCCTAACGAAATCCGAAAAATTCGGGCCGATCGCGGCAAACTTCATGTCTCCATTTTCTACCGAATTTTGGAATTGAATCTTCAAGGTCAACTTCTTTTTCAAACCGGAATCGATCCGCAAGTTCAAGATGTAAAAGACGGCATCATCGATGCAAATCAACATTGTTGGCTGGCCGATAACGCCGTGGGTTTGGGATATTACCATGAGTATTATATGCTTAGATTCCTACCCAACGGCCCCAATTCAGTAGAAACATTCGATTTGTTTTCCGAAGGCCAAAACACCTATGGAGTGTCGGGTGGTGTAACCAAAAGTTTTGGCAATTTGTATCTAAAGGGGGGAATTTACCGATTCGATGGGCAGAAATGGAAAAATTTCAATTCCACCAATCTTTCCCTTGTATCCGACACGCGAGATTTCACTTCGGTGAAGAAACAACCCAAAACCAACAAATGGTACGTTTCAACTTGGACCCGCGGTTTATTGGAGTTTGATGGAGATTCATTGGTTCGGCAATACCAAGACACCGGAACGGCGTTGGCACGACAAAAAAACTCCAATTTAGGCAATCCAGGAGGAGACTTCATTCGAGTAGGATTCATGGATTTCGACAAATCAGGGAATTTGTGGATGACCAATTACGAAGTTCCTTCCCCACTCGTGGTAAAACGAACCGATGGAACATGGAACAGTTATCCATTGCCTTCGGGTTTAACCAAAGCCGTTTATTTTTTAATGGATGATTTCGACCAAAAATGGGTGGTGGTTCCCGGTTTGGGGATTGCGGTTTTCAATGCCAGCACTACTCAATCTAAACTACTCACCTCCGTGGCAGGAATGGGAAACATCCATAATGCCACCATCCAATGCATTACCAAAGATTTGGACGGTGTGGTTTGGATCGGAACGCCGGAAGGGCCAACCGCTTTTTACAATCCGGGAGGTGTCTTTTCTAACAATGAAGTGAATGCCCAGCGCGTAAAAATTGCAAAAAACCAATTTGACAACTTTGTCGATTATTTATTGGAAGATCAAAGCATCAACGACATAGGAATTGATGGTGCAAACAGAAAATGGTTTGCCACCAACAACGGAGTTTGGCTGATGAGCTCCGATTGCCAAACCCAAATTCATCATTTCACCAAAGAAAATAGTCCGCTATTATCCAACAACGTTTTAACCGTTTCTATCGACGGAAAAACCGGGGAAGTATTTTTTGGAACGGAAACAGGATTATGCTCTTTCCGGGGCGATGCTACGGTAGGCGCAACATCGGGAAGTAGTTCGGTAAAAGTTTTTCCAAATCCTGCACGACCTGAATTGGATGGTCCTATCAGCGTTCAAGGATTGGTTGCAAACGCATGGATCAAATTTGTGGATGCCGCCGGAAATTTGGTTTATCAAACCAAAGCCAATGGCGGTACCGTAACCTGGAACGGAAATGATTTGCAAGGAAATCGGGTTGCAACTGGAACCTACTTCATTCTTGCTTCCGATGATTTCGGTAGCGAACGACAGGTAGGAAAAGTTTATTTGGTGCGTTAAGAACGTCGTTCGTACCGTTCGAAGGTGTAATCGAACGCATGCCGCTCATCCTTGGACTGGAATTCTGAAGAAACTAAATTCCACTCCTCTTCGGAAATGGATGGAAAAAAGGCATCGGCCTCAAACGTAGCGTGAACTTTCGTGCATTCGATGGCCGAACAAAAGGGAAGAAAGGTGCGGTAAATTTCGCCTCCACCGATGAGGAAGATTTTTTCAGATTGCGCAACATCGAAAGCTTGTTCCAATGAAGAAACCACGGTTGCGCCTTCAATATGAATCTCTTGTCGACTCAGAATCAAATTCAAACGGTTGGGTAAAACCCGGCCGATGCTCTCAAAGGTTTTGCGGCCCATCAAAATGGGAAACCCAGACGTAATGGCTTTGAAATGCTTCAGGTCATTGGGCAGATGCCACAACAACTGATTGTCTTTCCCTATAGCTCCGTTTTCATCGATGGCCACAACGGCAATGAGTTCAGTCATCATACCGCAACAGGAGCTTTAATGCCGGGATGGGGATCATATCCTACGATTTCAAAATCTTCATAAACAAAGTCGAAAAGATCAGTCACTGCCGGATTGATTTTAAGTTGCGGTAGGGGGCGAAATTCACGGGACAACTGCAATTGAACTTGATCCAGGTGGTTGAGGTAAATGTGTGCATCGCCCAAGGTGTGAACGAAATCTCCTACCTGTAAGCCACATACTTGGGCTAGCATGTGCGTGAGTAGTGCATAGGAGGCGATGTTAAATGGAACGCCAAGAAAGATATCAGCACTTCGTTGGTAGAGTTGGCAGGACAGTTTTCCATCGGCAACGTAGAATTGGAAAAACGCATGACAAGGAGGAAGCGCCATGTTTTCGATTTCTCCAACGTTCCAAGCCGAAACGATGATTCGACGGGAATCGGGTTGGTTTTTCAATTGGTGAATCACCTGAGAAATTTGGTCGATGGTAGAGCCATCGGCTTTGGGCCACGACCTCCATTGCGAGCCGTAAACGGGGCCCAAATTACCGTGTTCATCGGCCCATTCGTCCCAAATGGAAACGCCATTTTCTTTCAGGTATTGAATATTGGTTTCTCCTTTGAGGAACCAAAGGAGTTCATGAAAGATAGATTTGGTATGAAGCTTTTTGGTGGTGAGCATGGGGAAACCATCGTTCAAATTGAAACGCATTTGATAACCAAAAACGCTGATGGTTCCGGTACCTGTTCGATCGGTTTTCTTCACTCCATGTTCAAGGACGTGATGAAGTAAGTCGTGGTATTGCTTCATGGTGTAAAAATAAAAAAAGGCAACCCAGTCGGGTTGCCTTTTCAATCTACATTTTATTCAGATTACTTCAAAAGGGTAATGATTCCTTTTTGCTGATAGTTCCGATTGTCTTTTCCTTTTGCATTGAGGGTATAAATGTACATTCCATTTTGGCAGGGTTCTCCAGTATTATTCAGTTTACCGTTCCAGCCGGTTTGTACATCATTAGCTTTAAATATACACTCTCCCCATCGGTTGAAAATGAGAAACTCTGCACTTTTTATGGCCACATAATGAACAAAATGAACGTCATTTACTCCATCATTATTGGGTGAAAATGCGGTTGGAACAAAGACTTGCGAGGGGTAATGAACGTTGGTGATATTTGAATACGAAGAGTCATAGGATCCGGAATTTTCGATGGCCTTGATGCGGTAGGAATAAGCACCTTCAATTTCGTTGCGGGGCACATTCACATCGGTAAAGGTGTACTGGCTTGCAGGTACAGATCCAATGGTTTTCCAACCGTTAGGATACTTCACTTCCACATCGTAACGAATCACTCCATTTTTCCAGGTGGCGTAAGGTGTCCAATCAACCTTCATGTCATAGGCGTTGTAATTGCCTATTTGTACGGCAAAGGATGATGCTAAAATGTTAACTGACGTATCGGAGGGATTGGATAAGTTGCCGCACTGATCTTCATAACGAACCACGTATTTGTAAATTTTAGAAGATGCATCAACGTTAACATCCGAAAACGAGGTTGAGGTTCCACGATAGATCATCACCGGTGTAGAGATGGCAGGATCGATTCGTTCAAGGATATAGTTTTTCAACACACCCGATGCAAGCGGTGAAGGCGTCCATTGAATGGAAATTTTGTTTTCTGCATCTACCGTTACGAAATTGATTTCAAGCGGGCTAACCATAGGATTAAAATAGGTCGTAATGGAATCGTAATTAGAAAAAGAGTAATATCCCGAGGAAAAAATTGAATCGTGAATATGAATGGCTTTAACGTAATAAAAATAGGTATTTGAACACAATCCAGAATCGGAATACGCGTAGAAGCTGTTTCCATTTTGGGGAGTGACCTTGCCAACCAGGGAGAATTGCCCAAGATTTCCAGTTTTGCGATAAACTTCATAGGCTTGAATTTGGGATTGTAGTCCCCAACCTTGGTAGGCGTTAAATCGCAAGGTATTCGTTGCAAAACCATTGTTGGCTATCATGGAGGTCGTTAAATGAATGGTCGCATGGGTAGTATCGAAAGGTGAACGTTGCCCACAATGGTCGGTCATTCTCATGGTATACTGCTGACTAGCTGCCGCAGTAATCACATCGATTTGATCTTGGAAAGTTGTGGTTGTGGAATTGTTTATGGTTGCAATTTGGACATTGTTTCTAAAAATTTCATAGTTACCGAAATTGGGGATGGTCGAAGCATTCCAGTTTACTTCAACATGATTTCGAAGAGATAAAGGATCAACGGTAACGAAAGTGGGAGAAATGGGTGATGGAGGTAGGGTATCGAGAACGGTAATGTATTGGGGTTTCGTTATGGAATCAGAACATCCAAATTGATTGATGACTTTTAAAGAAATGGTGTGTGAAACATTAACATTTGAGCCTGGAACAGTAAAATGAACCGGTCCAGTTGTTGGCCCGTTGGTGAGGTAGCCATTTAAACCATTGGGCACGGCTGTTGAATCTTGCCAATACCAAATTCTACTTTTCGGTGATGAATTTGGATAGGCAGAAGCATCTATGAAATCAAACCCATTGCTTCCATTTTGCCAACATTTGATGGAGTCTAGGGCATAGAAATTAGCAATTGGCGTATCAAGTACGTATAAAACACCAATATTTCCGGTATCAACGCAGCCCCAGGGATTGGTTATGGCCATGGAGGTGGAATACGCCCCTGGATGAGCAATACTTTTCCTGAAAGTACGATTCGATACCGGAGCAGTTTGTGTAATCCAACCGGTACCATCGTTAAAGTTCAAGGAAAAAACGGTGTTGGAACTGCCTGAACCATATCGACCATTGGGCGCGAAGCGTGATGTATCGATGATGGTGAAGGCGGCAGGGCTGCAAAGAGAATCGGATAGAATCGATCCCCCAACGACAGGTCTAGGAAAAAGCGTTATGGTGTCTCGGTAGGGAACAATACAGCTCTGTCCGACGGCAAGTAATTGGAAAACAAACGATAGGGCTGAATCATTTTTTACGGAATACGGGTACTTGTAAACATGGGTGTTGGTTTGACCCAAATAATACCCATCGGATCCATCCCCCCAACTGAATAAATATTGATCAATAAATTGGGATTGATCTTGTAAAATTACTTGGAGCGAATCACAACCTTTTTTTGATGTTGGTGAAACAACCGACACTCGAGGAATGGGACCACCAACCCGAACAAACATCGTGGTATCATCTATGCATCCATATTGGGAAACTACCGTTAGTTTGACCGTTTTCATTCCACCAATACCAAAATATCCGAGTACAGAATCCATCGGGTAAGGATTGATCAGGGTATTTAAAAGTGGCGAACCGAGGTTTCCAATGGGATCTGTAAAATCCCACCTAAATTGGGTAGCATCGGTATTCAATGATCGGAACAATTGATAACCGGGACAGGCCATCATGGTATCAGGTCTAATCAACGCCGTTATGGAGCTTCCCAAAACAATCAATCGTGTAGAGTCGGTACACCCATACTCATTGGTTACAAACAAAACCAAGTAATAAGGTCTGTTATTGGTAAAATAAAACTTTGGATTTGCGATGTTCATACTATCCATCCTTACGGGAGAACCGGCCTGTAAAGGGTTAATTTGAGGCCCAAGTCCTGTTGAAGTGGCCTGATAAATTTCCCAACGATAGGAAAACTGTGTTCCGATGGAACCACTTCCAACAATGGAAGTAATATCTGTATTGGAACAAAGAACTAGGGTATCGGCCAAATTTGGAAGAGGTGCGATGGAAGCAATTTCTCCAACCTTGATTTCCATGGTCAAAGCTTCGGTACAGTTATAGGTTTTTGCTTCCACAAAAACCCGATAAACTCCAACCCTAGGAAAGGTAATGTTGAGCATGGGCGTACTAGTTCGAAAGTTTTGGGAGGAGCCCAATGGTTCATATACGGTCCAAATGAATTCTAAGGGGATATTATCGGCAGGCCAACGATAGGTGGAATCTTCATGGATATGAATTACCTGACTAACTGGAGCGCCATTCGCACCTAAGCAAATCGCTGTAGGATTGGGAATGATATTCCCATTGACCTTTTTTCCCCATGCGATATCAAAGTTCTTGACAAAAAACACTTTTTCAAGGGTGTCTGTGCACTTGGTAAATCCCGTATCAATGCCAACAATTTGCCTAACGATATTGGGGCCAATCCATACACAAGTTGGTTGCCTTAACTGACTCCATGGAAATTTGCCCGTTGAAAAACAAGGTGAATTTGCATTAGGGTTATTATTGGAATAGATAGGACTAATAAATCGCACCTCATAAATCAAATTTTCATCGAATGGATTGGGAATAATACTACGATACACTTTGGAACCGGGTTTATTAACGAGGTATGGATTATTGGATTGGTAAGGAAATAAAATATTTGTATCACAGGAAAGCGTATCCATGGTTTGATGAAGGTACCAAGGGAAAGGAGCGAAATCGGCTTTAGGCATTTTTCTTTCCATCATGAATTGAATCGACGTATCGGTACATCCATCGGAAGAAATGATTTTTAATTGATAAAATCTTTTTTCTCCCAAATGATGAATGGTATCAAAGTAGGTTGTTTTAGGGGTACCTTCTGCACTATCAAGAGTATTAGTTATGGTATTAAATCGAAACCATCGTTGGGTGTATGAAAATCCTGAGGGTTTCCACGAGGAAGAATCGTTTAGCTGAAAAACAAAAGGTGAATCACAACTATACTGAAGATTGGGAGAAGTAAGTCTGATTCGCGCTAAGGGACCTTTTGTTAGGATTACATTTTTTAGCGTATCGGTGGCACTACATGCCCCATTCCATTTTAAAATCACAGAATTAACGCCAGAATCCAAGATGCTAATATTCTGGTATCGATACTTCGACAAGGTCGGACTATTGAAAACCCTTCGAGGTTTGTAATTTGAGCGAATAGCACCAGAGGATTTAGTCAAACCATAAAAATCCCATTCAAACCATCCACCAATAGTGTTCGTTGGAGTTATTGACTGATTGTTCAGTTCAAAAACTTGTCCTAAACAGATTTGAACTGGATTTTTAGATCCATTAACCGAAAAATTAAGAATAGGTGCATGATCAACCTCAATCAAAATTGGTGTTGATATGGTAGATGAGCAGCCCTGATAAGAAACCAACAAAGAAATTTCATAACGACCAGGATTCGTAAACGTGGGAAGCGTAATGGAATCGGAAGCTTGGGTGTTACGAACAAACGTTGTTGAAGTGTTAGGCGTCACTCCAATGTTTGTAAGCGTCCACGTAGCAGATTGAACGACAACACCCGTAGGAATTTGCAACTGAGAGTTAAAGGTAAAATTGGCTGGTAAACACGTAGTTAAATCAGAAATGGTAGAAAAGGTGCCTGAAACGGTGGGAACCAATTTAATGGGAAAATATAGGGAAGTATCTTTTACACAATTAAAACGATTAAAAACAATGGCTTTAACCCGAAAGGTATCGGAAGTAATAAAGGTGTGTTGTAAAGTAAAACCAGATGAATTGAAAGATTGGGTTCCAGAAATTTTTTGTCCCGTTTTTGAATAGATCTCCCACACCACAGAAACGACATTCGAGGTATCAAAAAGTGAGAACACCCGGTTTGCAGAATTTCCACAGATCAATCCATTCGGATTATCAATGGAAAAAAGTGGATTAGGTAGCGGATGAATATCCACTACGGTTGAATACTGTTGAAATACCCCTGGTGAAGTCTCTACCCGACACGTAATATTTCTTTGTCCGGGCGTAGAATAAATCCCTTGGGCACGGGAAGAATTGTTGCATGTAAATCCATTCCCATCGTTCAAATCCCAACAAATGGAAACTGGATTTGATGGCGAAGTTGATAACTGAAAGCTATAAGCAACCGAAGGTAGGCAGCCAGTAATTAAACGACTAACGATCTGCCCTTGAACTAGACCACTAACGACAATCAAGCAAATTGTCAAGCTAAATTTAATTGTTAACGTTTTCATAACTTTTTTTAACAATAACGAAAACATCTTAAATTTTTGTTAACAATTATTACATATATTTTTCTTTAATACACAAATCATTAAAAAAGGCAACCCAAGTGGGTTGCCTTTTCAATCTACATTTTATTTAGATTACTTCAAAAGGGTAATGATACCTTTTTGGTTGTATCGTTTAAAATCCTGCCCTTTTGCGATCAAGATATAGGAATAAATTCCAGATTGGCAAGGGTCGCCGGTATTTTGTAAACGTCCGTTCCAGCCTTCAGTAAT
>JAIYBD010000127.1 GCA_027488715.1 Bacteroidota bacterium
AATCTTGCTTGAATACATTTTCATCGTTTGCTACAGTCCTAAAACTTTGATTGCCCTCGGACTTTGCGTTCAACCAACGTCCACGAAGATCAACCGCCCAAAAAGCATTAGGCTTGCTGTAAACGGGAATTCCCAGGGTTAATCCGCGAGAAAACATGGGATAAACTTGTTGAACGTCGGATTGCTGCCAACCACCGCCCATGTTTAGTCCTAATTTAACACCTCCGTAACGAATTTCGGAGGTTTGGGCATACCCAGATAGGGCAATTAGCCCACCGAGGATACATAAAATGGAGTAAAGAGTTGTTTTCATACGTTGAACTTTTTTCAAAGTCTTTTCAAAAATAGAGCTAAATCCATCAAATCGGTTTAAAAGCGTTTTTTTCTTTCCCTCTACATCAATTTTGTCCATTTTTTTAGACCCTTGATTTGCGCTTTTTTTTCGAACTTTGCGTCATGAATTCTGAAAATTTTCCTAACGGCGGAGTTGACGTTAAACGTTTGGATGGCATTGCAACCATCACCTTTTTTCATCCGCAATCCAATTCACTACCCGGCGCTGTTTTGCGCTCTTTAGCCGAAAACATTGAAAATGAAGGAAAACATGAAGATTCCAAAGTCATCGTTCTCCAATCCGTAGGCGATAAAGCCTTTTGTGCAGGAGCGTCCTTTGATGAATTGATTGCTATTGACGATCTAGAAACTGGAAAGCGTTTCTTTTCCGGATTTGCCATGGTGATCAACGCCCTTCGCCAATGTCCGAAATTGGTGATTGGACGAGTTCAAGGAAAATCGGTAGGCGGCGGCGTAGGAATTGCCTCTTCCGTTGATTATTGTTTTGCCGTTGAAAGTGCATCGGTAAAATTATCGGAACTTGCCGTTGGAATTGGTCCGTTTGTGGTTGGTCCTGCGGTTGAGCGAAAAATTGGCGTTTCCGGAATGTCGCAGCTCGCCATTGATGCTACCGAATGGAGAAGTGCCCGTTGGGCCGAACAACACGGGTTGTACGCTCAAGTTTTTTCAAATGCTGAAGAGATGGATGCTGCTATTCAAACATTGGCACAAAAATTGGCATCATCGAATCCAGAGGCCATGCAGGAATTGAAGAAAATCTTTTGGGCTGGAACCGAACACTGGGATCAATTGTTGATTGAAAGAGCGGGCATCAGCGGAAAATTAGTTCTTTCTGAATTCACGCGAAACGCCATTCAAAAGTTTAAAAGCAAATGAAGATGAAAACAATAGCCCTGATAGGACTGATGTGGTTAGGTTTCGGTTTTTCCGCTTCCGCCCAAGAACAACCCGAACAATCCAAGGCCGAAATCCGCTTTGAAAAAGAAACGCATGATTTCGGAAAAATCCGTGAAGGTGAATTGCCCTCTTTCGAATTTAAATTCACCAACGTTGGCGAAGAGCCTTTGGTCATTTCTCGGGTCAATGTTTCTTGCGGATGCACCACCCCCGATTGGACCCGTGGCCCCATCCCTCCCGGAAAAACAGGTTTCGTAAAGGCCACGTACAATTCTGCCGGACGTCCAGGTGCTTTCGATCGTTCCGTTACGATCACCACCAACGCCAAAACACCGGTAAAAGTGCTCAACATCAAAGGCGATGTGATTCCTCAGCAACCCAACGAGCCGATTTCGCCTTCATCACAAAAACCTTCCATTTTACAAAAAGATCAAAACTAATCCATGCCAGCCATTTCCAACCGCGGACACCAAATGCCCGCTTCACCGATTCGTAAGCTTGTTCCTTTTGCGGAAGAAGCGGCAAAACGCGGAACGCAAATTTTCTATTTGAATATTGGGCAACCCGATATCGCCACCCCGCCTCAGTTCATGGATGCCATCCGAAACGTTAACATTGATGTTTTGGCCTATTCACATTCTGCCGGCAACGAATCGTATCGAACCAAATTGGCACAGTACTACACCAACCAAGGCATTGCGATTACCTCTACTGATCTCATGATTACCGTTGGAGGATCGGAAGCGATTGTTTTCGCCATGATGTCGTGCTTCAATCCGGGCGATGAAGTCATCATTCCAGAACCTTTTTACGCCAATTACAACGGATTCGCCACCATGGCTGGTGTAACTGTAAAACCGATTACGGCCAGCATTTCAAACGGGTTTGCTCTCCCCTCTTCCGAAGCTTTCGAAGCACTAATTACCGACAAAACCAAAGGCATCATCATCTGCAATCCCAATAATCCAACAGGCTACTTGTATTCCAAAGAAGAGCTCTTGGCTTTACGCGATTTAGCTTTGAAGTACGATTTATTTTTGTTTGCTGATGAGGTTTACCGAGATTTTTGCTACGAAGGCAAAGAACACATTTCTATTCTAACGTTGGATGGTTTGGAACAAAATGCGATCGTCATTGATTCGGTTTCTAAAAAATACTCGGCCTGCGGCGCTCGAATTGGCACGTTGATTTCCAGAAATAAAGAAGTGATGAGCACCGCCTTGAAATTCGCTCAAGCGCGATTGAGTCCGCCAACCTTCGAGCAAATTGGCGCTGAAGCTGCAATTGAAGTTCCTTCTGCTTATTTTGAAGAAGTTTCGACCGAATACGTTTCTCGTCGCGATTTATTGGTTTCGCGTTTGAATGCCATGCCTGGCGTCACCTGTCCCAATCCGGGCGGTGCTTTTTATGTGGTGGTTGAATTACCTATCGACGATTCCGATAAATTCTGCCAGTGGATGTTGGAATCATTTGAGCATAACGGCACCACGGTAATGATGGCGCCAGCAACCGGATTTTATGCTACGCCTGGACTTGGAAAAAAAGAAGTTCGAATGGCGTATGTCCTAAATAAACACGATTTAGATTTGGCCATGGATGCCCTTCAAGCTGGCTTAATTGCGTATCAAAAAGAAATGAATTAAAAAAAACCGCCTTTCGGCGGTTTTTTTTATGGTTTAGCTTTTTTAGCTTTCATCACGAGATCGAAGTTGGCAGGAACTTCAATAGATCCTAGAAAAGGAACAGAAACCTTCGTTTTGGTCGTTGCTTTGGTATTCCACGATGCTTCAGTAAGAATCTGATTGGTTTTCATGATGTCGAATTCGGCACCGCCTTCCGAGGGAATCACGTGAATGAGCGAATCTGTTTCGGTAAATGTTCCTGATTCTTTCATTCGCACCTCTAACGGACCGATGGCAAAATTTCCAACACGCAGCGAATCTGTTTCAAAAGTAATGTCGTAAAAGACCTCGGCTGTTTCCCGAATAAAAGCGATGTAGCCTCTTTGATTGGCTTGACCGCTGAATCTTCCACCTAATCCAAAAGGAACATTGAGCGAACCATTGTAGGCAATGCTATCAACGAACCATACCCCATTGATGGTCTTTTTACTGTAGGTAGACTTGGTGCATGAGGCCAAAGAAACAACAGCCATCATGCCAATAAAGATCGATTTTTTCAAAAGCATTCTTCAAAGTAAATGAAAAATACCTTGAATTCCAACGAATTATTTTTCGGCAATAAGCCCGTAAACGTAGGGAATGTCTACCTTGGAACGATGACGGAATATTCCATTTTCACCTTCCAACCAAGAAAAACAAGGGTAAGGGGAATAATCCCATTCCTTAAATTTCTCCAAGCGCAACCCCGCTTTAAGGATGGAATCCAAAATGTCTTGAAATGAATAATTAAAGGTGATGTTGGTTCCTCCCACATTAGCCGAAGGATCGGCATAACTCCCCGTTGTTGTTTCAACGATGGGTTGGCGATTGAAATACGGATAGTGAAACAACGAACCGTCGTCGCCAACCGACATGCAAACGGGATGAAAATCCACCAAGATCAATTTCCCATAGGGTTTAAGATGCTTGGCAACAATTTGAGCCCACTTCGGTAAATCGTCCAGCCACAATAACGTTCCGTAACTCATGTAAACGATATCGTATTCTCCCAGCGAAT
>JAIYBD010000282.1 GCA_027488715.1 Bacteroidota bacterium
CTTCGCAGCTAAGGCTTTTTTTATGCTTATTTCGCTTGAGCTTTGCTCAGACTCATCAGCATAAAAAAAAGCCTCACTTCGTGAGGCTTTGAAATTGTTTTGGCGGAGAGTGAGGGATTCGAACCCCCGGACCTGTTACAGTCAACAGTTTTCAAGACTGCCGCAATCGACCACTCTGCCAACTCTCCGCTGCAAAGATAAGTCGAGGAAATGATTTTAAAATGAACTTTTTTCAAAAAATGAGTGCAAAAGCAAAAAAAATCCCCCGATACTTTCGGGGGATTTTCTAAGTGGTTGAACCTTACTTTATTTTTTAGGTAAGCCGGCATTCTTGTGGCTGTACATAAAATAAACTACCATGCCAATGCCCATCCAAATAAAGAAACTAGTCCAAGTTAACAAAGGCAAAGAAATCATCAGTCCTACGCAGAATAAAATGGCGATGATGGGGGTAAATGGAACGAATGGAGTTCTAAACGGTGCGATACGATCAGGTTGAGTTTTACGCAATACCAAAATACCTCCACTTACCAAAACGAAGGCAAACAGCGTACCCATGTTGGCCATTTCAGCAATCGTACCCAAAGGTACAAATCCAGAAACAAACGCCACTGCGATTCCCGTAATTAACGTTCCAACATAAGGCGTTTGGAATCGAGGGTGAATTTTAGCAATCCAAGGTGGTAACAAACGATCGCGACTCATCGAATAAAAAATTCGACTTTGACCCAATAAGGTTACCAACAATACCGAGGTGATACCGGCCAAACCTCCCAAATCTACTAGAATGGCAGCCCATTTATTGATCATCGAATTAGGGACTTGCTTGAACGCATACACCAAAGGTGCTCCAGCGTCGGTTCCTAAATCCTCCATGGTAAGCGTTCCATCGCAACGAACAATACCGGTGAAAACCATCGACATCAAAATGTAAAGAATGGTGGCAATAATCAACGACCAAATGATGCCTCGAGGAACGTCGCGAGAAGGATTTTCAGCCTCTTCTGCAGTGGTTGAAACGGCATCAAATCCAATGTAGGCAAAGAAAATGGTTGCGGCACCTAATACAATGCCACTTACTCCTCCAAAAGAACTCGTTGGAGAAGATCCAAACCATCCTGCAACAATTTTCCAAAGTGGCGTATCCCAAACCGAAGCAACAACACTTTCACCGTTGGAGGAAGCTTCTTTGATGGCAGGAATGAAAGGCGACCAGTTGTCGGGATTTACGTAAATTAATCCAACTCCAATGAAGAAAAAAGCAACAGCCAATTTGATCACAACAATGATATTGTTGAAACGAGCAGATTCTTTAATTCCAGTGATCAACAAGGTAGTCATCGCTAAAGCAATAAACATGGCGGGTACGTTGGCATAACCACCGTCAGCAGGGGTTAACGCCCACTCTTTAGGGAATTCAACCCCGAAGACCAAATCAAGGAAATTGACAAAGTGCGAACTCCATCCTCCGGCGACAGCTGAAGTACTTAATCCATATTCCAGGATCAAATCCCAACCGATGACCCACGCAACGACTTCGCCCATGGTGGCAAAAGAGTAGGTATAGGCCGATCCTGCAATGGGAATAAAGCTAGCGAACTCGGCATAACACAAAGCAGCTAAAATACACGCAACACCACAAATGATGAAGCTGAGCATGATTCCAGGACCTGCATTTTCAATGGCTACCTTTCCGGTTAATACGAAAATTCCGGTGCCAATGATGCAACCAATGCCAATGGCGATGAGCGACCAAACATTTAGTGTTCGCTTTAATTTGTGTTCTCCTCCCTCAGATTCTGCGAGGATTTGTTCAACGGTTTTTTTTGCAAAAATGCTTCTCATAGTTGGGTTGTTAGAAACTCGAAAACGTAAAAATAAACAAAGGGCCCAATGAATGGGCCCTTTGGGAAAAATTCGTGGAAATAAAATTAATGATGTTCTCCGTGATGGCCATCCTTGGGACCTTCTTTGCACTCAGAATGCATCATTTCTTCGGTATGACCCATGGCTTTCATCGCCACTTCGTGTTTTACCAAACATCTACCGTTTTCTTGCTTGATGCAAGCGGTAGAATCACATTTGCCTTCTTTCATCCATGCATTGCAAGTGGAATCAGATACCCAGCAATTGCCGTCAGCATCCATTTCGCAGTTCATTTTTGCCATGCCCTCGTGGCACTCTTTTGGCATGGACATTTCAGAACAACATTCTTTTTTCTCTCCTGCACATGCTTCTTTTCCATCTGTTCCACCGGTCATGGCGATGTAAGGAGCGATAACCAAAGAAACGATGGACATCAATTTAATCAAGATGTTCATGGAAGGACCAGAGGTGTCTTTGAAAGGATCTCCAACAGTATCTCCGGTTACCGAAGCTTTGTGTGGTTCTGATTTCTTGAAGTATTTCTCCCCATCAATCATCACACCTTTTTCGAAAGATTTTTTAGCGTTGTCCCATGCACCACCGGCGTTGTTTTGGAAAATTCCCATCAACACCCCTGATACAGTAACCCCAGCCAATAAACCGCCCAAAACTTCAGGTCCGAAAATAAATCCTACGATAATCGGGGTGATCAAAGCGATCGCACCGGGCATCAACATTTCGCGAAGAGAAGCTTTGGTAGAAATTTCAACACACTTTTCATACTCAGGTTCAGCTTTGTACTCCATGATACCTGGAATTTCTTTGAATTGGCGACGAACCTCTTTCACCATATCCATGGCAGCGCGACCTACAGCAGCAATGGCCAAAGCCGAGAAGATGAATGGAATCATGGCACCTACGAACAAACCGGCTAAAACGTCGGCCTTGTAAATATCAATAGAATCAATTCCGGCAACGCCAACGAAAGCGGCGAAAAGGGCAAGAGAAGTTAAAGCTGCGGAAGCAATTGCGAAACCTTTACCGGTAGCTGCAGTGGTATTTCCAACGGCATCCAAGTTGTCGGTGCGATCACGAACTTCGGAAGGAAGTTGACTCATTTCGGCAATACCACCTGCGTTATCGGCAATAGGTCCGAAAGCATCAATCGCCAATTGCATAGCTGTAGTTGCCATCATTCCTGCTGCTGCAATTGCAACCCCGTAAAGTCCAGCAAATTTGAAAGAAACCATGATGCCCGCAGCCAAAACAAGGATTGGGATAACCGTAGATTCCATACCTACTGAAAGTCCACCAATGATGTTGGTTGCGTGGCCAGTAGCTGATTTTTGAACGATGGAATCGACAGGACGTTTGCCCATTGCGGTGTAGTATTCGGTAACGATGGACATCAATGCGCCAACAACCAAACCTACAACGATAGCCCAAAATACATCCATGTTGGTGAATTGTACACCGCGTAATTCCAAGTTTTCAGGAAGAATTTTTGTTGTTAAGAAGAAAGATGCAATACCGGTCAAAACGATGGAAGACCAGTTACCTAGGTTTAAAGCGTTTTGAACAGAATCGGTTTCTTTGGATACACGAACGAACCAAGTTCCAACGATGGAGAAAATAATTCCCAATCCAGCAATGATCATCGGAAGCAAAATGGGAGATAAACCACCAAATTGATCTTCTACATTAATTTCTTGACCCAATACCATGGTCGCCAAAATGGTTGCTACATACGAACCAAACAAGTCAGCTCCCATACCTGCAACGTCACCCACGTTATCACCTACGTTATCGGCAATGGTTGCTGGGTTACGAACATCGTCTTCTGGAATTCCTGCTTCTACTTTACCTACCAAGTCAGCACCAACGTCGGCAGCTTTGGTATAAATACCACCTCCAACGCGGGCGAAAAGGGCAATGGATTCAGCTCCAAGGGAGAATCCGGTTAATACTTCTATCGCACGCTTCATTTCTACACCATTTGCAGGAGCATCCGCAGCGAACATCTGGTAAAAAACGATGAACAAAGCACCTAATCCAAAAACAGCAAGACCAGCAACACCCAGTCCCATTACAGTTCCACCAGTGAAAGAAACTTTCAAAGCTTTCGATAAACTGGTACGAGCTGCCTGCGTAGTGCGAACGTTGGATTTGGTAGCGATATTCATACCAATGTATCCGGCAAAGGCTGAGAAAAATGCTCCAATGACAAACGCAACAGCAATTAACCAGTGACTGTGAATTTCAATTCCATTCACTTCGGTAACGGTTCCCGACCACGCCAGTAAAGCTGCCGCAACCACCACGAAATAAGATAAAATTCTCCATTCGGCTTTCAAAAAGGCCATGGCTCCACGAGCAATGTAACCCGCTAGCTTTTGCATATTCGCATCGCCAGCATCTTGTTTGTTAACCCAAGCACTCTTGGCCACCATCACAACGAGGCCAACCAATCCTAGCGCAGGAACAACGTAAAACAGTTCATTCATAACTAATAGTGTTTTTCTTTTTACAAAATCGACCGCAAAAATAAGCAGAAATTGTCAAAAAATGCCCCTAAATTTTCAAACGTTTTAAGGCTCAATCGATTTACGGAAGTTGAACGTTTTCCACGTTAATCCCAAAGCGGCCAACGTGAGCCCCAACGAAAGGCCAATCCAAATTCCTTGAATTCCAAGGTGTTGGGAAAATCCGAGGTAGTAGCAAAGCGGTATGGTAATCACCCAATAAGCAAAAATGACGAAATAAGTTGGGAATTTCATCTCTTGTCGTCCACGCATTAACCCGGCAGCATTGGCTTGAACGGAGTCGCCAATCTGAAAAATAGCCGCCCAAACCAACAACATTGAAGCCGTTTTGATGACCTGGCTATCGCCAGTAAACCATTGCGGAAGGAAATTTTGAAAACCAATAAAGAAAAAGGCACATAAACCTCCCCACCACAAACTCATCAAAATTACCTTCTTATTGATGTTTCTCAAATCCGTCGCATCTTTTCGGCCTAAAGCTTCCGCTACCTTGATCCCCCCCGCAACCGCTAGCCCAATGCTAATCATGTAGGTGGTCGAAGCTAAACTCAAAGCAATTTGATGCGCTGCTTGCGCTTCTGCCGAGATCCATCCGGCCATGATCCCGCTCAAACTGAAGGCCGCAACCTCTACCACGTATTGAATTCCAGCCGGAACCCCAATTTTTAATATGGATAACGAAATCTTACGATCTTTCAATGAGGTGAAAAAATAGGTTCGGTAAGGCGCGAATTTGGGGTGACGTAAAACAAACGCCATCATGCAAATCAAAATAATAATGCGCGTTATGAGGGTTCCAAGCCCTGCGCCCGTTAATCCCATCGGTTCAAACCCCCAATTTCCGTAAATGAAAATCCAGTTGAGGCCGGCATTTAAAGGAATCGACCCAATGGATAGCGCCATGGCGAATTTGGTAAACTCCAATCCATCGGCAAATTGCTTTAAGGCCAAAAACAAAAGCATGGGCAAAAGCGAAAAATTGATCAATCTGAAAAATGGATGGGCTAACTTGGCAACTTCCTGATCTTGGTCCATGGAAAAAACAATTTCAGAAGCAAATTCAGTACCTGTTACGATGAAAGTTGAAAGAAGAAGCGTAAGTAAAAAGCCCAGCCAAGCTATTTTTCCAACTTTTTTAGAATCTTCTGCTCCATTGGCTTCTGCAACCAAAGGACCAATCGCTGTGGTAATGCCAATGCCTAAAACAAAAGGAATTCCCAGTATCGCTAAAACCAAAGACGATGCCGCCAAATGTTTGGCACCCACCTGGCCCACCATGGCGGTATCAATCAGGCCCAGCGCCATTTGAGAAATATTCCCTAAAACGATGGGGCCTGCAAGTTTAAAAATGTCTTTGTTGGTCGTCACTGCGGAAGGTAAGATTGAAGGATTTCGGAAACAGCTGAAAACGGACTTTTTTGTTGAAGCAGGACTTTTTCTTCTTGTGTTTTCCACCTCTCGTGGAATTGAGGTTGATTTTCTAACCAGAAAAATAGAGCATCGCCCAAGGCATCTTTCATCCAAGAAATGGATTGTTCTTTTCGATTGAAATCAAAAAATCCTTGAGTGATGGAATGATTAAAATAGCTTTCTAGTTGTTGAAACAGAGAATCAAACCCCAGCTGCTCTATCGATGAAAGGGTTTGTACCTGAGGTGACCATCCGGATGGAGGAGTGGGGAATAGGCGGATCGCCGATTTTACTTCGGCCATGGCGCGTTCGGCTTTGCTCTGGTTTTCTCCATCGGCCTTATGAATCACCAAAAGATCTGCCATTTCCATGATGCCGCGTTTAATTCCTTGAAGCTCATCTCCAGCGCCTGAAAGAAGGAGCAAGAGAAAAACATCGGTCATGTGGTGAACAGCCGTTTCGCTTTGACCAACGCCTACGGTTTCTACCAGTATTCGATCAAAACCAAAAGCTTCGCACAGCAAGATGGATTCACGGGTCTTTCGGTGAACCCCGCCGAGGTTGCCTCCACTGGGAGTTGGACGAATAAACGCATTAGGATGGGTTGCTAGTGAATTCATCCTCGTTTTATCGCCCAAAATACTACCATGACTAATGCTGGAGGTAGGGTCGATCGCCAACACCGCAACCCGATGGCCTTTTTCAATCAACTTCAAACCAAAGGTTTCGATAAAGGTCGATTTTCCTACTCCCGGTACTCCAGTAATCCCAATTCGTTGACTTTTTCCTGTGAATGGAAGGAGGCGATCGATGAGTTCATTGGCCATCCCTCGGTGATTCGGAAGACCGCTTTCGACCAAGGTTATGGCTTTACTTAATGCAGAAAGGTTTTGGTGAAGAATGCCATCCATCAACGCTTCGACCGAAGGATCGATCGCTTTTTGAAACTGAAAATGCGGATTGATGGAGCTCATAATGATTAATATTGCTCTTTGTCGTTCGGGAAGTCGCCCGATTTTACGTCGGAAATGTAAGCCTGAGTGGCTTTGTAAATTTCTTCGTATAAATTGGCGTATCGTCGTAAAAAGCGGGGAGTAAATTCTTTGGTAATGCCAAGAAGATCGTGAATCACCAAAACTTGTCCGGCTACTTTATTTCCCGCTCCAATTCCAATGATGGGAATTTGTACCGCATTTTGTACTTTTTCGGCCAGTTTGGCGGGTATTTTTTCAAGAACGATGGCAAAAACTCCCGCTTTCTCCAAGGCCATGGCATCTTCGATAAGTTTTTGAGCTTCTACTTTTTCCTTTGCGCGAACGTTATAGGTTCCAAATTTATAAATCGACTGAGGCGTTAATCCCAAGTGTCCCATCACAGGAACCCCAGCCGTTAAAATTCGTTGGATCGACTCAATGATTTCCTGTCCACCTTCCAATTTTACGGCATGGGCTTCGGCTTCTTTCATGATTCGAATGGCCGAATCCAAGGCATTTTTCGAATTTCCTTGGTAAGAACCGAAGGGTAAATCAACCACCACCAGCGCTCGTTTGGAGGCTCGAACCACGGATTGAGCGTGATAAATCATGTGGTCGAGGGTAATCGGAAGGGTGGTTTCGTGTCC
>JAIYBD010000198.1 GCA_027488715.1 Bacteroidota bacterium
AAAAAAAAACCTAATTTAGTGTTTTGTAAACCAACCCTCATGAAGAAACTAGTTTTACTTTTATTTCTTTCATTTTTCTCTTACGAGATTTTCGCCTCTCACATTGCAGGTGCCACTATTTATTATGATCCCATCAGTAGTAATCAGTACCGTGTAACCCTGGTGCTTTACAGGGATTGTTCGGGAATTACCCTAGGTATTACATCAGCTTCAATCACTTGGAGAAGCCGTTGTGGTCAACAAGGCACGTTTAACGTTAACCTTCAAAGCACGGGTTCAACCAACCGAGCTCTGCCTGATGAGTGTAAACTAAATTTGCCTCCAACCACCTGTGAGGGTGGAACCAGATACGGATTGGAAAAATTTGTTTTTTCTGGAATTTGGACGGTTCCAACCAACGTTCCTTTCAACTGTCGACAGTTTGTTTTTGGACACCAGGTTCAATGTTGCCGAAATACCAATGCAACTACGAATTCTGCAGATGCATACGTAGAATCTTATTTGAACGACACCTTGATTCCCAAAAATTCCAATGCTCGTTCACAGAATTTTTATCTTCCCGGTTATTGCGCTGGACAGCCTATCGAGTTTGATTTGGGTCCCTTCGATCCAGATCGTGATTCACTTTCCTTTTTTATGATCCCCGCAAAAACTGGTCCCGGAGCCTACAATACCAATGCTACCGGTGTGAATGTTATTTATAATGCCGCTAGAACGTTTCAAGCACCTATTGCCCTCCAACCGGGAACCAATATTCGCATCGATTCCATTCGAGGAATTATGTACATCACACCAACCCCGGCCATTCAAATCGGTATTTTTGCCTTCATGGTACAGGATTGGCGCCTAACTAAAGTGGATAGTGCTACAGGGCAAAAAACCTGGGTTCTCGCGGGGACCAATAACCTCGATCTTCAGTATTATTTTCAGAATACACCCGCTTATTGCGACAATGTTCGTCCTAATTTCCGCCCCAATACCTTCACGGTAGATTGTTTTTCTGATTCCATCCCACTAACCTTTAATGTGGATGTTACCTGTAATACCGTTTCTGCAGATGCTTCTGAGTTTCGTTTGCTGGCACCCTCGAACCAACAAATCCCGATGCTTTGGGCCCAACCTATTCTTTGTAATCAAATATCAAGTCCGGGTATTTTCAAAACCCGTAACATGTTGTTGAAGTTCCGCAATCCACTCAATCGAAATGGGGTTTATAAGCTTTATGTGAAAAAAGGTCGCGATGGGGATACTTTTGGAAATAAGTGTAAGAAATTCATGAACGAATTCGATACCATCCGAATTGTTGTCAACAATTGCTACGAATACAACGATCCTCAGGACCTACTGAATGTTACGGTTGATTCCATTACGAACAAAGGAGTTTTTGTAGAATGGGCAGATCCAAGTGCAGCTTTGGATTACAACTACTTCAAATCGTTCAATATTTACAAAAAAGCTGCAGCTTCCGATCCTTGGTCTTTGATTCACGAAGAACTTAATCCTGCGGTTCGAACCTTTAAAGACAATGATATCAATGTTGATAAGGATACCGCACTTTATACCATCACAGTTACCTTGAAAACAGGAGTAGAAACACCCATCAATGACTCCATTTACAACATTCATTTTACCTACGATCCCAACAATATCCCCGATGAATTCAAAGCGAATATTTCTTGGAATCAATATGTAGGTTGGAATAATCCAACATATACCGTTCAAATTTCTCCTGAGTTTACTCCGCCTGTTTTCACTACCACTTCCCCTGTGATCAACACCACCTTGTTGGGTGATTCACTGGTGAAACCATTGGAAGCTGGAAAGTATCTTGTTCGTGTTATTTCCGACCAGGTTGGAGGTGCTCAAAAAAGAACTTACTCCAATTGGGCAGGATTTGAAGTGCCTGTACGTCAGTTGAAAACATACAATGTTATCACCCCGAATGGTGATGGTGCTAATGATTTATTTGAAATTGATGGACTGAAATTCTGGCCAAGAACTAAACTAACCATTTACAATCGTTGGGGTCAAGCTGTATATAAATCAGAAGATTACCAAAACGATTGGGGAACAGATGCATCCGAGGGAACGTATTTCTATTTGGTTGAACCATCCAATGGAAAAAATCTCCAAGGTGTTCTCAAAGTAGTTAAGTAAAATTTTTAGGGTGGCGAAAGCCACCCTTTTTTTTGTTACCATTTTTCTAATTCATTTCATAGGATTACCATGACTCATTTGATGGATAATGGCTTATTCCATAAAAAAGGGAGCAAATAGCTCCCTTTAATTTTTCAACGAAATCGGTGTTATTCCGAAAAATACTGAAAGAAATAGGGAATGGTTCGAATTCCTTGATAAAAGTTAAATATTCCGTAATGTTCATTTGGCGAGTGGATGGCATCAGAGTCTAATCCAAATCCCAACATAACGGTTTTGATACCTAATTTTTCTTCAAACATAGCAACGATAGGAATCGATCCGCCGGAACGAACCGGCAAAGGAGTTTTGCCATAAGTTTTTTCAATCGCTTTGCTCGCTGCATGGTAGGCTTTGGAATCGATCGGTGTAACGGCTGGATATCCTCCATGATGTGGGCGAACTTCAATTTTTACTCCCGTTGGTGCGATGGATTCAAAATGATTTTTGAACAATTGGGTAATCTCATCTGGAGTTTGATGGGGAACCAGTCGCATGCTAATCTTTGCAAAAGCCTTAGATGGAATAACAGTTTTGGCTCCTTCCCCGGTGTATCCGCCCCAAATTCCATTAACATCTAGGGTTGGACGTGTTGCTGCACGCTCGAGGGTATGGTACCCCATTTCTCCAGCAACATCGGTTAAATCTAATGCTTTTTTATAATGATCTAAATCAAATGGAATTTCTTGAATTAATTTTCGTTCATGATCACTTAATTCTTCCACAGAATTGTAAAATCCAGGAATGGTAATTTTTCCCTGTTCATCTTTTAAGGAGGCGATCATTTCGCATAGGATATTGATAGGATTGGCTACGGCCCCCCCGTACAATCCAGAGTGAAGATCACGATTGGGGCCGGTTACTTCTACCTCCAAATAAGACAATCCTCGTAGTCCCATCGTTATTGATGGAACATCATTGGCAATCATTCCGGTGTCTGAAATCAACACCACATCAGCTTTTAAACGTTCGCGATTGGCCTCGACGAAAGGTCCAAGATTTACCGAACCCACTTCTTCTTCACCTTCCAATAAGAATTTCACATTGCATGGAAGTGATTGGGTTGCCATCATGGCTTCGAAGGCTTTGAGGTGCATGAACATTTGTCCTTTGTCGTCGCAAGCGCCGCGGGCGAAAATAGCACCATCCGGGTGAATTTCAGTTTTTCTTACAACGGGTTCAAATGGTGGAGTGGTCCATAACTCGAAAGGCTCAGCAGGTTGAACATCGTAATGCCCGTATACCAATACAGTTGGAAGGGAAGGGTCGATAATCTTTTCACCAAAAACAATCGGAAAGCCATCGGTTGGGCATATTTCTACATGATCTGCGCCCAAGGTCTCCAATTGATTTTTAAGGAAATCGGCAGCTTCATAAACATCCTCACTGTAACTTGGATTAGCACTAACAGAAGGAATTCTTAGAAATGTAAACAATTCTTGCAAGAACTGTTCTTTGTGGTTTTCAATGTACGTTGCTAATTTCTCCATTTTCTTTAGATTTTTAAAAAAAATTGTCATGTTTTGACAATGAGGTTTTTTTATTTTCTTAAGTTTACGTAAATTTACGACTTAAATCGATGCATTATGAAAAAGTATTCAAATTTAAAATTCCATTTGGAAGAGGTTGGTACATCTCATGTAACCATGACTTTCGCTGAAATGAGTAAGATTTTGGGTTTTCCATTACCATCTTCTGCTGGAAAATTCAAGAATTGGTGGTCAAATACCCGCAGCGGTCAATCTTCTGCTTGGCAGGAAGCAGGTTACAAGGCCGATGCTAAGTCGTTGGTTTTTGAGGAAAATGGACAAGGTTGTTCATTTGATCAATATCAAATTACCTTCGTTCGTCGCGGTCGTCCGATGTATCCATCAACCAATGAAGTTTCTGCTGTTGCTTCAAATGATTTGAACAACATGCACTTGGTGGCCGAAATTATTCTTGGATTTGATGAGTTGTTCCAATTGGGTCACATCAACAAAAAGGATTTCGAGAAAGTACGTGAGCGTGCTTTGAGTTTCCTATAATTCGAAGTCGACCTAAAATAAAAAGGGGGCATTTTGCCCCCTTTTTATTTTCTAAAAATCCATCATGGACTTACTTAGATTGTTTTAATTATCAATTACTATTGGTGAAGTAAAAAGTCGTAAAAGTCTAAATTCAACATACCCCATGGTTGCCCTGACTAATCCAATTGAACTATAAAGAACAACATTTGAAATACAAAGGCAATCCCACCGTGATATTGATGGGAAAGGTTACCGTTAAAGCCATGGGTAAATAAATCCCAGGATTTGATTTTGGCACATTGATTTTCATGGCTGCCGGAACGGCAATGTACGAAGCACTGGCCGCCAAAACTGAAAAAATGAATCGGTCGCTAACGTCTTGGGTGATCCAACCGCTAACGAATGCGACCGCACATCCATTCATGATTGGAATAACAGCCGCAAAGGCAATAGGAAACCACCCAAACTCGAAGAACGACTTGATTTTCCTTCCACTGCTAATGCCCATATCTAACAGAAAAATGGCAAGAAATCCTTTGAACAAGTCGTTGGTGAATGGTTTAATGCCCTCTGCTTGTTTGGCATCTGCCAAGTATCCGATAACTAAACTTCCGATGATTAATAAAACACTTCCGTTCACCAAAGAGTGTTTAACAACGCCCCACTTATTCCCTGTTTCCAATTCACTTCGATCATACATGGAAATTAAAATAATTCCAATCATTATGGCGGGCGACTCCATCAACGCCATAATGGCTACCATTCGCCCATTTAATTCCAATTGTTGGGTTTCTAAAAACGCAACGGCAGTAACAAAGGTTACCGCACTAACCGAACCATATGCTGCGGCAATGGCCCCAGAATCGGCAATACTCAACCTTCTTTTCAGGATAAAAAAAGTATAGGCCGGTATGGCAACCGATAAAAAAACGCCAAATAAAATGCAGTAGAACACTTGTGCATCTAAAACCTCATGAGAAAGCTCTTGTCCACCTTTAAACCCAATCGAAA
>JAIYBD010000165.1 GCA_027488715.1 Bacteroidota bacterium
CCTTTTGCGTCAGCAAAAACATTAATCCAAACAATGTGAATTCCATTCACCTTTCCAATGCTTATGCAACCTTGTCCGACTCCACCCAGAATTTCGACGAGTTTGAATCAGCCCGTCTTTTTGTTTCAGCGCCCAATCAGCAAGAGATTGAAATCGCAAGCAAAAGCCACACGCCCAATGGTTCAAACGTTTTAAATGATTTCATTCTCACCAATGAAAACATCATCAATTATGTCAAGTCGAATGAAATCACAGTTCGCTTGGAAGGAACGCTTCGAAACGACATTACTGTAGTGAAAAACGTTCTTCTTAAAATTGAATTTCGAATAAATGCAGATGTCCTGCAAGTAAAATAACTTCCAATTAAACCGCCAATCGGCGGTTTTTTTATGGAAAAAACTTTCCTTTCGTACCTTTGCTCCATGACTAAACAAATCAGAAAAATCTTGGTGGCGAACCGCGGAGAAATTGCCCTCCGAGTAATGCGAAGCGCCAAAGAGATGGGAATAAAAACCGTTGCCGTATATTCAGAAGCGGATCGAAAAGCGCCTCACGTTGTTTACGCCGATGAAGCAGTATTGCTCGGCCCTGCCCCATCTTCCCAAAGCTATTTAAAAGGAGATCGAATCATTGAGGCATGCATCAAATTAGGTGTTGATGCCATTCATCCAGGTTATGGATTTTTAAGTGAAAATGCAGATTTTGCTCAAGCCGTTGCCGATGCCGGACTCGTTTTTATCGGGCCATCGGCCCGCAGCATGCAGATGATGGGAAATAAGTTAGCGGCAAAACAAGCCGTGAAAGATTTCAACATCCCCATGGTTCCCGGTTTGGATGAAGCCATTTCGGATATTGAAAAATCGAAACAAATCGCTCAAGAAGTAGGATTTCCTATTCTAATCAAGGCTGGAGCCGGTGGTGGTGGAAAAGGAATGCGCATCGTTGAGAAAATGGAAGATTTCGAAGAACAAATGAATCTCGCTGTTTCGGAAGCAACATCCTCCTTTGGCGATGGATCTGTTTTCATTGAAAAGTATATTGGTTCTCCCCGCCATATCGAAATTCAAGTTTTGGGAGACACCCATGGAAATGTGGTTTATTTGTTTGAACGTGAATGTTCCATCCAACGCCGACACCAAAAACTGGTCGAGGAAGCTCCTTCTGCCCTTCTCACCCCCGATGTGCGCAAAGCCATGGGTGAAGCGGCCGTTCGGGTGGCTAAAGCTTGCAATTACGTTGGAGCAGGTACGGTTGAATTCTTGTGCGATGAGCATTTGAACTTTTACTTTTTGGAGATGAATACGCGGTTGCAAGTGGAACATCCCGTTACCGAAATGATTACCGGTTTGGATTTGGTTCGTGAACAAATTCGAATCGCAGCCGGCGAGCCGCTCGGATATTCCCAAGAAGATCTAAGCATTCGCGGACACGCCATTGAGTTACGCGTTTGTGCCGAGGACCCTACCAATAATTTCACCCCCGATATCGGAAAATTAGAAACCTACCGACGTCCACAAGGCTATGGCATTCGCGTTGATGACGGAATGGAAGAAGGCATGGAAATCCCGGTTTTTTACGATCCGATGATTTCTAAGCTGGTGGTGTATGGCGCTACTCGAGAAGAGGCCATGGATCGCATGAAGCGCGCCATTGAAGAGTATCAAATTACCGGGGTGGCCACTACCCTACCCTTTGGAACCTATGTCATGAACCACCCTGCATTTCGTTCGGGCCAATTCGACACCCATTTCATTAAACACCATTACCGGCCCGAAGATGTTCTTCCGAAAGGAAACGATCAAGAACTCGCCGCCATCTTGTCGGCCAAGGAATTAGAGAAAAATCAATCTTCCGGCTCGATGAAATCATCAACCCAATCGAACGGCATTTCTGCTTGGAAAATCAATCGATAAAAAAAGCCCCGAATTTCTTCGGGGCTTTTTTTTAATCTTCTTCGGATTCTTCCTCAGGTTTATCGCCATATCCATCATCCTCTTCATCATCACTGTCGGATGAATCCCCTTTTTCTTTTTCAATTTCAACAGTATTCAAGTCATCCAACGCCAATTCTTCTTCAATTTGCTGGCGGGTAACCAATTTTACCTTAACCAAATATTCTGTATCATCCGTTTCAATGGGAAGGGCCACAATCAAATCACCCTTCGAATTATTGTACCGAACCATGTTGGTGGCCTGGTCGTATCCATTCGGATAATTCTTTTCAATAATTTCCAAAACCTCGGCTGAAGCGTTACTAATGTCAACAATGGATTTCTTTTTTGCCATAAACGATGATGCTATTTCAATTCGAGGGTAAAACTATCAAAAACCGACAAATTCCAAAAAAAAATTGGCATCTTTTTTTTGAAACATTTAAAAACGAATCCAACTTTTTAGACGTATGCCGCAATTCGCCCCCATTTTGTTTAGAAATTTGGTTGGGATTTTAACTTCCAAGCACAAAGAATCATTTTTAACGATCGCAAAAGCACCATCAAAACGAAAAAAAGTATGTTCAACCTCCCAGCCCGTTTCCGACCAATCCAAAACAAAGTCGTTTTTCCGAACAAAAACGGATGAACATTCTTCTTCCAACTGGATTTTTGGGAAATGAGCATGATGAATTTCTATAAAATAGCCCAAATACTTTGCCATTTGACGGGAATTGGGCTTCTTTAATGCCATTGAAGCGCTTTGGAACGCGGTCAATCCTTCGGAGGTCATCACGGCCATTTCATCGCACACCTGCAACAATTCATGGGGATTATGGCTTACCAAAAGAACACCCATATTTTTTTTCTTGGCTATTCTTCGAATGAGCAAAAACAATTCATTTCGCCAATGTGCATCGAGCTGATTGGTTGGTTCATCCAGGAGTAGAAAAGCTGGATTTTGCATCAAGGCACGACCTAAAGCAACCCGTTGCCTTTGTCCTCCACTAAGCCGATCTACCCGATTTCCACTCCACGATTTTGCTCCTAAAAATTCCAACCATTGATGTGCTACTTTTTCCTGAGAGGCCATGCTTCCTGATTTCGAGGCGTGGTATAAATTTTCAAAGGCGGTATGTTTTTCCATTAACTGAAAATCTTGAGCTAAAACCGCAATGTGATCATGACCCCAAATCAATCGATCTTTTTGAAAAACCGCTTTATTGCCCAATTTCACTTCACCCGAAAGGGGAGGTAGAAATCCGGCCAATGTTTTTAACAAGGTACTTTTTCCGCCGCCGCTGGGGCCCGTTATGCCGTAAATTTTTCCCGCAAGCAATGCTATAGAAATTGGGTTTTCTAACAAGGGCATTTCGTACCCTATGCGTGCTAGAGAAATGAGAAGATTCTCAGGAGTCATATTTCTCCAACAGTTTTATCAGAACGTCGAAA
>JAIYBD010000105.1 GCA_027488715.1 Bacteroidota bacterium
ATTTAGACTTTTCAATTTCTTGTCCTTCTAATTCCGCAGTTACTGCTTCAATATCGTTGAGTGAATTTTCAAAAATATGCCCACGGATGTTTACGTCAACTTCACTTGAAAAATCATAAGTCGTTAATTTTGAAACATGTTTTAATAGCACTTCATCGGAAACAACAATCGATTCTAAAACCTCATCTTCTAACATTAATCCGCCATTGTATGCGAAAATTTCATCTTGGGGTGTTTTACCTGATCTTCCTGTATTGATGTAGCCAAAGAATTGTTTAAAAATATCGTACAAAGGTTTGTAGGCATCTTCTTCCTTTAACATTTTCCATCGGTCAACCATTCTAGAAATGGAGTTAGGAGGCAATAAACCTGCGTCCTCAGCAAAGAAAATAAAAAGGAAACGGTCAATGAGTTTCTGGGTCTTTTTGTAAAATTGCAAAGGATCTCCTTCCGGATTTAACTTCACGATGTCTTGCCACAATTCTTGTTTGCACGTCGAATAATCTTTGTACAAGTTCTTCGTAATGTCTTCCTCTTTTACAACGCTTTCCGCTTTAATTTTTGCAGGTATATTATCCAAAAGGTTGTCGGAATGAAGACAAAGCCATAGTGTTGTAAATTCTTCTTTGGAAAGAGTAAAGAGATTAAACTCGATGTAATCAACAGCATGGTGAATAAAGAAACGTAGTTTTTCAAAATTCGAGATGATAACATAAACGCATTCTTTGTGGTTGTTTTTATATCCGAACCCTTGAGTAGTTACTTTGTCTAAATCTGTTGTATCTGTTCCTTTTAACTCTATGACAGCAAGTGGAGAATCATTTTTTAGAATTGCTCCATCTGCTTTCTTGCCATCTGCTTCATTCTTTTTTTCACGAACAAGATTATATCCGGTGTTTGGTCTTTTGATGTATCCTAAAATATTCACAAACAAATCATCAAGAAAACCATCTTGGAATTCTTCTTCTTTCATTGACCTGATTTCGGCTTGTCTTTCCTTTTGCAGAAAGATGTCTGAAAAACGCTGGTATCCCGCTTCAATTTTAGCACTATCCTGGGACTTGATGAATTTATTTAGTACTGATTTTTGAAATAATGGCATCCCTTGAATGATTGTTTTTTAGTTGTTACACCTTATCTTTTTCCTTTTCCCAATTATAAATTGGCAATGGGTTCGACTTCTTCCCCTTCTTCCGAAATCGATAGCCTTTTCATTCGCTCGGCTTCTTCCTTGCCCAAATACCGGTCGATGAGTTTTTCAGCCAATAAAATGACGGGCGTTAATACCCAAGCCATGGTGAATTTGTAGGTGTAATTCACCATGCCGATGGCCAAAACTTTTTGCCACGACCATCCAGCCCCTAGGCCAAAGGCAATGTACAAAACAATAAAACTATCCACCATCTGACTGAATACCGTGCTTCCGGTTGCCCGAAGCCAAACATGCTTCCCTTTGGTGAGTTTTTTCAATTTTTGAAATACAAAACCATCAACAAATTGGCTGAACAAAAAAGCACAAATACTACCCACAATGATCCACATGCCTTGACCAAAAATCGATGAAAACGCATCTTGCATATTGGGAACACCTTGATCAACCTTGCCGAAAACCCACCAACTCGGTGCCGGAACGTGAATGCCGATGTAAAACATTAAAAACGCGTAGCAAATGAGCCCAACGGCGATGTAGGAAATGCGGCGAACGATGCGAAAACCAAAATACTCATTCACAATGTCCGTCATCACAAATTCCAAAGGCCACAACAATACCCCCACCGTGAGGTTAAAGCTCAAGTGATCTTCTCCTAAAAGTGAGAAGTCGGAAGCCTTCCAACCGAACAATTCTTCCAACGAAAAAATTTTGGTGCCAATGGTTTCAGCAATGAGGGCGTTACTCACAAAAAAGGCCGATAAGAACATCAGCAACTTGGTTTTTTTGTCAATTTTTAAGTTAGCCATGGGTTGACTTTAAGGGAGAAACAACGTTGAACGAATTTCGTTGAGCAACATCCCCGTTGCTCCCCAAACAAAATCTTGTTCGAACAGGAATCCGGGGACTTCACGGGCTGCCATTACCTCTCGGTATTCGATGTTGGCCGCCACCAAATGTTTCCAACCAATCCATTGGGTATAGGCGACCTCGTGGTTGGGAATAAGTTCAGGGAAACGCTCGAGTTGAAAAACAAATGGATGAACCAAAAAGTTGGAAGGCGGGATGTAAAGCGGTTGAAGTTGGGCCACAACAGCCGAACGCGATAGCGAAAGACCAACTTCTTCGGCCGTTTCTCGAATGGCGGCCTCCAAGGGTCCTTCCCCTTCCTCCAATCTCCCACCCGGGAAGCTCATTTGTCCGCTGTGAACTCCACCGTACTCCACCCTTCTCGTGAGAAGAATCGATGGATGATTTTCCAGCGGAGCAATCACGATGGCAACGGCCGATTGTTTTGGATTTTGTTGCTCGATCCATTCGGCCGTTGGGTACAACCGACCTTCAGGGGCCAATTCCATGCGAATGGTTTTGATGGATTTCATGGCGAGGTAGGTTGGAGCGATTTTTTCAAATTCCAACCTAAATAAACAAAGGCGAAGATGACTCCGGCCAAGCGAATCGGTAAGGCATCATTCCATTCCATGATGGCCCAAATGCCCAAAACAACCACCGCGGCCGAAATCATTTTTTGGATGGGATAATGAATCGGAAAAATGCGCTGTCCCCACCAATAACTTACAACCATCATGCTTCCATAACACACCAAGGTGGTGATTCCGGCCCCTAGGTATCCGTACTTAGGAATTAAGATCGCATTTCCAAGAATGGTGATGACGGCACCGCCAATGCTCATCCACATCCCTTTTCGATTTTGATCGGCCAATCGGTACCAAACACTGAAGTTGTAATACATGCCCAAACAAAGGTTGGCGAGGAATAAAAAGGGCACTACCGATAATCCTTCCAAGTATTCGGGATGATTTTTTCCTAAAAACGTGCTTCCAATTTCTTGTCGAAATCCAACCACCGTGAGGAAAAATCCGAGGCCAATCAGCAAAAAGGCATAACCGATGTGGCCGAAAATTTCGGTATTCCCTTCTTTGCGAAATCGCTGATGGAAAAATGGTTCTGCCCCCATCCGGAAACTTTGGGTGTACAAGGTCATGAACATGGCCAATTTGTAAACCGCACCATAAATGCCCAATTCCCTTTCCGGGTTTTCGGCCTGAATCCAATGCTTCAAAAGCATACGATCCAACGCTTCATTCACCACAAACGCCAATCCAACAAAGAGAAGTGGCCAGGAATACTGCATCATTTTCTTCCAAAGTTGAAAGTTGAGGAATTCCCAGTTTTTTGGGAACCAAGGAAGAAGGAGCAGCAGCGTTACACCGTTGGCAAAAAAAAAAAAAAAAAATACGGCATCGACCCCCTGCAGTTGCTCCGAAAATTGAAGGCCGTGGTTGGGAGCGTAAATGAGGAAAAATAAGTTTAGTCCGATAACGATGCCAATGTTGAGCAGTTTTAGGACCGCAAAAACCAAGGGTTTTTGAAGCTGACGAAGTTGAGAGAAGGGAATGCTGGCCAACGCATCGAAAGCTAATATGAGGGCAAACCAACGAATATAATGTCCTTTGTCGGGATAATGCATCCAGTTGGCCAGCAGATCCGATGCCAGCCAAATGACCCCGCTAAATAATAAACTCGAAGCGAATAGGCTGGCAAAAAGAGTTGGATAAACGCCTTGGGCTTGATCTTTGGACTCGTTGGAAAAACGGAAAAACGAAGTCTCGGTTCCGTAGGTGTAAATCACGTTTAGGAGCGCAACGTAACTGTATAATTCCGTAACAATCCCATAATCTTCGGGCGCAAAAAGACGTACATAGAGCGGAACAAGTAGAAAATTGAGAAGCCTTCCCACCACATTACTGAGGCCGTAAAGGGCAGTTTGCTTGGCTAAATTTTTAAGACTACTCACGCTGATTTTTATCGAGGTTCCGCATTTCGTTGGCCGTGAGGGTCGACTTATCGGGGCTCCATCCAGGAGGTAAAATTAAGGTAAGGACTTTGTTTTTCAGCCCTTTTCGGCGAGGTAAATCTTTGCCAATCGCCAACCACTCGTGAAAAACAATGGAGAATGCTCCTCGATGCTCGGGATTTTTGGTAAGTCCGAAAACTGGAGCTTCATGAGGAATTTCCTCTTGAAATGTGCCGAAAATGCGATCCCAAATGATCAGCATCATGCCCATGTTTTTATCCAGATAAATCAAGTTGGAGGCATGATGTACCCGGTGGTGGGAGGGCGTTACAAAAATGTACTCAATCCACCGGGGAAGTTGATTGATGGATTTGGTATGCACCAAAATTCCCCACGTTTGGGTGAGTTGATAAACAAAAAGAACATCTACCGCTTCAAATCCCAAAAATGGCAGGGGAAGAAAGTAAAACATCCGGTAAAGCGGTTGAAATACGCTGGAGCGAAATCCGGTGGTTAAATTGTATTGCTCGCTGTTGTGGTGGGTCACGTGGATGGCCCAAAAAAATCGACTGTAGTGATCCACCACATGCAGCACGTAATACAGAAAATCTTCTGCAATAACAAGTGCAAGGAAATACATCGCACCCGCTTCCCAATGAACGATTCGAAATTGAAAGGCCCAGTGAAAAAGAGCCAATTGAATCCCGGCAATCCCAAGATTTAGCAAGATATTTAAGGTCGTTAAATAGATGTTGGTAAAGGTGTCGGAACGTTCGTACCAATGCAGTTGGTGCCTCGAACTATGAATGGCTTCCCAAACAATGAGCATGGCGGTCAAAAGAGTAAAAAAGCCAAGAATTTGATTGTGGATGCCGAATAGTTCGCTCATTCCACAAAGTTAATTTGTTCCTCGATTCTTTAACGAAAAATTTACCGAAGGATGAAG
>JAIYBD010000276.1 GCA_027488715.1 Bacteroidota bacterium
CCAAGTGGAATTCTCGATGCTGGGCGTTTTGGAAATGATTTTTAGAGATCCTTTTCAAATCCTTTTGTACTTAGGAACCATGTTTTTTGTTTCCTGTCAATTAACCCTTCTCATCTTTTTGGTTGCACCAATTGGCGGACTACTAATCGGTAGAATTGGAAAATTCCTAAAAAATGCTTCTCATCAAAGTCAGGAAGAACAAGGAAAATTATTGAGTTGGATGGAAGAAACCATCAGCGGCATGCGCATCATTCAAGGATTTTTTGTGAAAGAAAAGGCCGCTGAAAAATTCAGTAACCAAAATCAACGATTGCGTCAAAAAATGAAAACGGTGTATAGCAGGGAATATCTGGCATCACCCCTCAGCGAATGGATCGTGAGTATGATTTTAGTTGCCATTATGGGATACGGAGGATGGATGATTATTCACCAAATCAGTGCCCTTAACGGAGAATTCTTCATTTATTACCTTCTTACCTTCAGCCAAATTATTGCCCCAGCCAAAGCCATCACCGAAAGTTATTTTCGAATGAAAAAAGGCATGGCCTCCTTAGAGCGGGTGGAAGAAATTTTTCACACCCCCGAACATGTGGGCATGGATTCCGTTCAACCTTTCCAAAAACCCATCGAATCCATCGAATTCAAAAATGTCTCTTTCCGATATCAAGAAGAGTGGGTGCTGAAAAACGTATCATTTTCTATTGCAAAAGGCGAAACCGTAGCTTTGGTTGGAGCTTCCGGCTCCGGAAAAAGTACGCTTGCCGATTTGCTCTTGAGATTCATGGATACCCAAGAAGGTGAAATAATGATCAATGGAGAAGATTTAAAATCACTTCAACTCCAAGACTGGAGATCCAAATTAAGCGTCGTAACCCAAGCTCCAATCCTGTTTAACGATTCCATTCGCCAAAATGTTACGATGTGGAACCAACATTACACCCTTGAAGAAATTGAAGCAGCTCTTTCCAAGGCCAATGCGTTGGAATTTAGCCGGCAAACACCCCAGGGCTTGGATTCTATCATCGGAGAAAATGGAGGAAATCTGAGTGGCGGACAAAAACAGCGACTCACCATCGCAAGAGCGTTGATTAACAATCCTGAAATTCTCATTCTCGATGAAGCCACCTCTGCCCTCGATTCCGAATCGGAAAGTTTGGTACAGGAAGCCATAAAAAAAGCATTAGAGAATCGAACAGCACTTATTATAGCTCACCGATTGAGTACGATCCAAAACGCAGATAAAATCTTAGTTTTGGAAAAGGGAAAAATTGTTGAGACGGGTAATCATCAATCGCTCATCGCTGCAAAAGGTGTTTATGCTCGAATGGTAGAACTACAAACGTTAGGAGATTCATGAAAATCGGAATCATCGGAACCAGAGGAATTCCCAATCATTACGGCGGATTCGAACAATTTGCTGAATATGTTTCCGTTGGATTAGTGGAAATGGGACACGAAGTCTCGGTGTATTGCCCGCACAACCACCCGGAACAAGCCGAAAGGTGGAAAGGCGTTCAACGAATTCTGGTAAACGATCCGGAGGAAAAATGGGGTACCGTAGGTCAATTTTTTTACGATTTCAATAGCATTTGGGATGCAAGAAAAAGAAATTTTGATGTCATTCTCCAGTTGGGATATACCAGCAGTTCAATTTGGGGCCCCTTAATGCCCTCTGCAAAAATTTTCACCAACATGGATGGATTGGAATGGAAGCGTTCCAAGTTTTCTAAACCCATTCAAATGTTTTTAAAATTTGCCGAGCGAATGGCCATTTGGTATTCAGATGAATGGATTTCTGACTCATTAGGTATTCAAGAATATTTAAAAAAGAAATACAACAAAGAATCGACGTACATCGCCTACGGTGCGTGGCCGTTTAACTCCCCAGATTCGACTGTTTTGCAAAAATATCAGGTTCAAGAAAACCAGTATTTCATGTTGGTTGCTCGCATGGAACCTGAAAACAATGTGGAAGTGATCCTTGATGGCTACGTTGAATCGGGGTCAAAAATTCCTTTCTTGGTTGTGGGCAAAACCGAAAATGCCTTCGGAAAATCGTTAGTAGAAAAGTTCAAGGGCGTTCAAGGCATTCGTTTTCAAGGTGGAATTTACAACTTGGATGATTTGAATCAGCTTCGTTTCCATAGCAGAGCGTATTTCCATGGCCACTCCGTTGGAGGAACCAATCCTAGCCTTCTGGAGGCCATGGCATCTCAAGCCTTTATCATCGCCCACCAAAACGTTTTCAACCAAAGTATTTTGGGCGATGATGCTTGGTACTTTCACAACATGTCATCCTTGGCGACCCTTATTTCGAAAACCGAAGAAATTGATTTTCTACATCATAAAAAATTCATGATTGACTCCAATTTCCAAAAAATTAAGGAGCATTTTTCTTGGGATAACATCATTCATCAATACGAAAAACTTCTCACCAAGTGAAAATTGCTCTTCAGATTCGTTGGTTTTTATTCCTTGCTCTAGGAGTTGGCCTTTCGTTTCCTGGAGCCTACGGAATCCAGAATACAAGCGTTTACGGACTCATTGGAATTTCCATTTTTTTGGCCTTTATTTCCAGAAAAAGCATTTCAATTCCGATTTTATTTTGGGTAGCTATTGGATATTTCGGTTATTTACTTGGATTTGAATGGCTTGCTGCGCAAAATTGGCCTGCATTTTTAAAGAAAGTTCCTCTTTTGCTTTCTGTTTTACTTCTTGCACCTCCAACCGAGAAAGAAAAAAAAGGATTTCTTTACAGTGTAGGCATTTCTACCATCGTCTCTTGTTTGTATTTATGGGTGCATCATTTCCTTGAATTGGTTCCTTCTGAGCGGTTTTTACTTCGTTCATACAGTTACACCTTTCTCACCGAAACCTTGGGATGGCAACCTATTTATACCGCCATTTCCTATTCCATTGGCGGATTGTTTTGGATTCATGAAATTCAAAAATCTACAATGACATGGAAAAGAATTTTGGGAAGTTTTGGGTTAGGAATTCTTTTTTTGACCTTGGTTTTTCTTTCGGCAAGAATGGCGTTTTTGGGTTTCATTTTTTCCTCTATTCTTCTCATTCCGGCCAAAAAGCGATGGATTTATTTGATAGGTTTGGGAATGGCCGGCGCCTTGCTTCTTTTCAATCCAATTTTGAATGAACGAATGACGAAAGCCTTCTCAGGTAGTGAACGATACGCTGGAGGGAATATCCGAATAGAGAAGTGGAAGGCCGCTTCTAACGTTTTCATAACTCATTGGATTTTTGGAGTTTCTAGTGGAAAATCTCAACAAAAACTTGAGGAAGAATACCAAAAATCGGGATTTCAATTGGGAA
>JAIYBD010000262.1 GCA_027488715.1 Bacteroidota bacterium
CACCTCATCCCCTTGTTTTTCATTTTGTTACGATGGGAAAAAGTTGACATAACCCCACCCAGCCGAAAGGCATACCTCATTGGAATTTTGACTTCGATTTTAGCAGGAATTTTCTTCTATTCCCAAACATGGACACCCTCGGGTGCCATGATTGATACGGTCTGGATCCGAGAATATGGAATTCTTTGGGGTGGAGTGTTTGGATTAACCATAACCATGCTTATTTTTGGGAAATCAACAAATCAAAAATGAATTTTCCAAGCGATTTAAAGTACACCAAAGAACACGAATGGGTTCGTGTTGAAGGAGATGTGGCCACCATTGGCATTACCGAATTTGCACAAAGTGAATTGGGCGATATCGTTTTCATCGATATCAATACCGTTGGAGATTCCATCGGTCAAGATGAAATCTTCGGAGCAGTAGAAGCTGTTAAAACCGTTTCTGATTTGTTCATGCCCATCTCAGGTGAAGTGCTTGAGAAGAATGATGACCTTGACTCTTCACCAGAATCGGTGAACTCCGATCCTTACGGTGCCGGATGGATGATCAAAGTAAAAATGAGCAATCCATCTGAAATGGACGGCTTGCTTTCTGCTGAAACATACCGTGAAATGGTAGGACACTAATAACAACCAACCCTTGAATATGAAGCCCTCCCCTGTTGGAGGGTTTTTTTATGTCCGAAAAAAAAAATTCATTTTACCTAGTACTTTGTATTGCATAGTACCAAGTCATGCATTAGATTTGCACCATGAACGAAGAGAACTTTCGGTCTCAAATGAAAAAAGGAATTCTTGAATTGTGCGTGTTGAAAATCGTTCAAGTCCAAGAATGCTATGCTTCCAACATTTCAGAACGATTAAAAAAAGCCGATTTATTGGTCGTGGAAGGCACCCTCTACCCACTCCTAACCCGCATGAAAAACGCAGGATGGATCCAATACCGCTGGGAGGAAAGTAAATCGGGACCACCAAGAAAATACTACCAAATCACCGAAGAAGGGATCTCCATCTTGCAAAAACTAGAAAAGGAATGGGATTCATTAACCCAATCGATTCAATCCTTAAATCAACCGTCATGAAAAAAACCATCCATATCAATGTCAGCGGGCAATTGTTTCATGTTGACGAAGACGCTTTTGAAAAGTTAAGCGGATATTTAAAGAGTTTAGAACTTTCCCTTCAACAACAAGAAGGAGGACAAGAAATTTACTCCGACTTGGAGGCTCGGGTGGCCGAATTGTTCCAGGAAAAACTCTCCTCTAAGAGTCAGATTGTAAGCATAGAAATGGTTGATGCGGTGATTGAGCAAATCGGTACACCGGAAGAAATGCTCGGTGCATCAACAGAGGAAGCGCAACAAGCACCCCAAGAATCAACCCAAGTGATTTCCCGCCGCCTTTTTCGTGATGGGGAAGATAAGATGATTGGCGGTGTGGCGGCGGGAATTGCAGCCTATTTCCAAATTGATCCTACCGTAGTGCGGGTTTTGGCTGCGATTCTCATTTTGAGCGGTGTTGGATTTGGGTTTTATCTCCTCCTTTGGATCGTGATTCCCGAAGCCAAAACCCCTGCAGAACGATTGAAAATGAAAGGAGAGCCCGTCAACTTGAAAAATCTGCAAGACCAGGCCAGCCAAGAATTGAACGAAATAAAATCGAGAGTGCATGGCTGGATGAAAAAGGAACCCCAAAATGCCTTCGAACGAATCGTTGCCTTCCTTGTACAAATTTTCCAATTCATCCTGAAAACACTCTCTAAAGTCGTTCGATGGATCCTCATTTCATTTTTAATCTTCTTTCTATTTACGTTAACCATTGTTTTGATTGGCCTCTTTTTTACAGGAATTCAAGTCGGAAGTGTTCACCTCATCCCTTCCGAAATTGCGGGAATCTTAGGAAACTCCCTTCCCGAAGGATTTGATGCCTTTTCGTTTTGGGCCATTGGCTTTTTGTTGGTCCTTGCTCCCATTTATTGGGTCATTTCCATCTCCATTCGAATGATCTTTAACTTGCCAAAAACCAATCCGGTTTTGAAAAAATTGAATACTACGATTGGAATATTATCAGCCATCGGATGGGTCCTTGCTTTTGTTCTGGGTGTTCAGTTAGCCATGGAATTTCGCACTACAGATACGGTCGCCCAATCCGTGAGCCTTCCCAAAGTAAACCAATACACCATCGTTAACGAATCGTTTCAGTCTCTCAAATCTGGATTTGAAATTGAAGATGAAGAAGATGGAATAGACTGGTTTATCTCGAATAAACGCTGGTACCAAAATCAGGTAGAAGTGGATGTAAACGATTCTCCCGATAGCACCGCTTTTGTTAAGGTCATTCGTATTTCTAAAGGGAAAGATTCGGAAAAGGCCCATGAACTTGCATCCGAAATTCAGTATTCAATCCGAGTAGATTCCACCGGAAAAATCACTTTACCCAGCCATTTTTCCTTTCCATTTTCTCAACCTTTCCGTGCCCAACACGTCAGAATTCGCATCTTTCTTCCTAAATCAACCGAAATAATTCAACAAATCGACGATCAATGTACTTTCCCAACGATCGACCGACGGGAAGTGGCCAACATCAAGCATTTGTATTGACCGAAGCAAGGATGGCCTGAACAACTGCCATTCCATCGAGGGCCGCACTCATGATTCCACCGGCATAGCCAGGGCCCTCACCGCATGGGTAAAGGTTTTGAAGGTGAATATGCCGCAGGGTTTCTCGGTCGCGCGGAATGCGCACCGGACTGCTGGTGCGGCTTTCCACCCCAACTAAAATGGCATCGTTGGTTCGGTATCCCCGCATTTTCTTTCCAAAATCGATGAGTCCTTCCCTCAAACTTTCGGCAATGAACGAAGGTAAAATGGTGTTGAGATTGGCAGAAACCACTCCAGGTAAATAACTGCATTCGGGAAGATCAGCCGATAATCGGTTTTGGATAAAATCCTCCAATCGCTGGGCAGGAGCCGCTAAGCTTTGAGTAGCTTCAAATGCCCGCTGTTCCACCTGCTTTTGAAATTCCAAAGCGGCTAGCGGGCCATGTTCCGATTCCAAATGGGCCCAATGCTGCGGATTCACCGTTACCACCATGCCGCTATTGGCAAATTTTCCGTTGCGTTTGCTGGGGCTCCATCCGTTCACCACCATTTCCTGATGATCGGTTGCCGCCGGAGCAATGATACCGCCCGGACACATGCAAAACGAAAAAACGCCATTCCCTTTGGCTTGGGTAACCAGGCTGTAGCTGCTAGGCGGCAAAAATTCACCACGTTCAGCTTGTTTGTATTGGATTTGATCGATGATGGATTGTGGATGCTCCACCCGAACTCCCAGGGCGAAAGGTTTCGCTTCCAACGCAATGCCCCGGCGATGAAACAACTCAAAAATATCTCGAGCCGAGTGGCCGGTGGCAAGGATGAGCGTTTCAATTTGCTCCCATTCCCCACGTTGATTTTGAATGCTAGAAATACGATTTTCTTGAATCTCAAGGTCGGTAAGTTTGGTATCAAAATGGATTTCTCCCCCATACTTCAAGATGGTTTGTCGAATATTTTCAATGATGCCCGGCAACTTGTTGGTACCAATGTGGGGATGGGCATCCACCGAAATTTTAGGATCAGCTCCGTGATCGATTAGGCTTTGTAGAACCCGATGAACATCGCCTCGTTTTTTACTTCGGGTATACAGTTTACCATCGGAATACGTTCCTGCACCGCCTTCACCAAAGCAATAATTGCTTTCGGGATTCATTTTTCGCTCCTTGTTGATGGCCGCCAAATCTCGTCGACGTTCTTTCACCGATTTCCCTCTTTCCCAAATAATGGGTTGAATTCCTTGTTCCAAAAGGCTTAATGCGGCATACATGCCTGCCGGTCCGAATCCAACAATATGCACTTTCCGAGGCAAAGACAACGTAGAAAAATTCCACCGCCCTTGTTCATCTTGAGGAAGATCACCTTCCCAAATTTTTACCTTGCAACGATAAACGATGGGCTTTTTACGAGCATCTAAGGAACGTTTTACAATCTGAAAATGTCGGCCATCCAAGGATCCCACTGCTTTTTCAATCTCCTTGATCTGCGCTTCCGTCGAATGCACTTCTTCGGGGAGGAGAATGATTTCTAATTCGTTGGTTTCCATCAATGTTTGGCGATTTTTTTCAATACTCCACCGCTGGCTTCTTTGATGGAATAGGTGTACACAAAAGCGGTGGGATCAATCTCTTTCACCGCATTTTTCAACCGACGAACCTCCAAACGGGTAACAATAGTAAAAACAATGTCCACCTCGTTGCTCTGATGAAAATTATCGGGCAAGAATCCTCGTTCCCCTTTGTACACCGAAATTCCTTTCCCCAAATCCATCACCAATTTTTCTTTGATGTTTTCAGACTCAGCTGAAATAATGGTCACTCCCGTATATTCTTCAATTCCGCCAATCACATAACCAATGGTTTTTGAGGCGATGAAATAGGTTAACATGGAATAGAGTGCCAATTCGATTCCGAAGAAGAATCCAGCAATAGCAAATAAAATCACGTTAAGCCCAAGAATAATTTCGGAAATGGTAAAGCCAGAACGCTTCAAGGTATACAAGGCCAAAACTTCGATACCGTCCAAGGCATATCCTCCTCGCATCGAAAGCCCAACTCCCAATCCCATGAAAAATCCGCCGAAAACCGATACAAGCAATCGGTCATGGGAAAGCACTTCGATGGGAAGAAATTCCAAGAAAAGAGCTAATAACGCAACGGAAAACAAAATTTTCAAGGAGAATTTCCAATGAATTTGTTTTACCCCTAACACCAAAAAAGGAATATTAATGAGGAAAAGTAACAGGGGCAAATTCCAATGAAAAAGTTCGTGAAGCAATAAAGAAACTCCCGTAACCCCGCCGTCGAGTGCGCCATTGGGAACCAATAAACCTTTCAACGCAACACAAACAGAAATGATGCCTCCCAAAAGGTAAGCGGCATCGATCATTCTTTCTTTTAACGAATGGGGATGACTCATGATGGAGATAAAAGAAGTTTCAATTGTTGTAAATGTTCCAATTTTTGAGGATTCCTACGTTCCATGGAGGTAGCAGTGAAATACTGATGAGTAGAAAGAAATCCAACCTGCAATTCATTCCATTGTTGCTCATTCTGTATCACTTTTTGGAACTTCAATTCGTCGAACAAACGACGGCCAATCACGTGAAAATCGGTTCGTCCCAAGTAATCTAAATCGGCATCAGCGATAATTTCTTCCAATTTATTTTGAGGAGACTGGGGAATTTGAGTAGCACGAATCAATCCGAAAATCACTTCAATTTCGGCGGGGGAATAGTTGAATTGAGGAAGAAATTTTGCTGCGAGTTGGCAAGACACTTCTTCATGCCCTTTGCTCGTATGCAAAAAACCCAAGTCGTGAAACCAAACTGCCGTGAGCAATAATTCTCGATCATCACGGTCTATTTTTTCGAAATAAGAAAGCCGATCTGCCGCATGGTAAACATCCACCGTATGATCCAAATTGTGGTAAAACAAACCTTCCGGAAGGTGATTCATCAATTGATCTTCGGCAAACTTTCGAACCTGCTCCAATCGAGTTAAGGCGGTTGGAATAGCGAATAACTGCATGGCTTCCGCACCTTTTAATTGAACTTCACCCAAGGAAATGATCTCATACTTTTCCCTAATCAAACTCAAAGTATGCTCAGAAACGGTCACATGCATTTCCAAACCATTGCTCTCTACCCTGGATGCAATGTTTACGTCGTGTCCGAAAATATCGTAAATGAATCGCGTTTTGCCAATAATTCCAGCAATCACCGATCCAGAGTGAATACCTATTCGACATTTCCATTCTTGGTCAGCTTGGGTATTTCGATCCTCCAAAAAGCGAATGAACTCCAAACCCAGTTTCACCAATTTATCGGCGTGAATAGGATCAAATTCGTGAATTCCAGTAGCAGCCATGTATGCATCGCCGATGGTTTTAATTCGGCTACATTGATATTTTGAACACAATTCATCGAAGTATCCGTAAATATCATTGAGTTCTGAAATTAAAAATTCAGGATCTAATTTGGAAGAAATTTGGGTAAATCCCACCAAATCGCAAAACATGATGGATACATGATCTTGAATCTGGGGTTTATGTACCCCATCCACCATTAAATCTGAAATCACATTTTCAGGAAGAAGCACTTTCAACAACTCCTCGGTCCTGCTACGCTCCTGCTGAAGCGCAATATGCGTTCGAATACGGGCTTTTACAATTTCGGGATTGATGGGTTTCGAAATAAAATCAGCTCCGCCACTCGAAAAACCCATGGTTTCATCGGCTACTTCATTCAAAGCGGTTAAAAAAATCACGGGAATTTTTTGAGTCAATGGATTGGCTTTCAACTGCTCACAAACTTCGTAACCGTTCATATCCGGCATCATGACATCCAATAAAATCAAATCGGGATGTGGAAAATTACCCGCTATTTCCAATGCTTTTTGTCCATTTTTCGCCACTTTGATTTGATAATCATCTTTCAAAATGGCCGAAAGCAATTGCAAATTTTCAACCGAGTCGTCAACGGCCAATACCAAAGGTCGAGAAGCAATATTTCCAAAAAGTTTCGCCATGTTGAGGTGGTTTATGTTGCAAAGGTACCATTTTTATTTTTTTTGATTTAGGTTTGCACCATGCAAAAGATCCGCGTTCATATTCTTCAAATTCGCGAAAATTTTAACAGCACCCGCTCCTGTTTTATCGACCTGATCGACGACTCGAGAAAAGTGGTTCTACCTATTTTGGTTGGCCCCTGCGAGGGACAGGTCATTCAATTGCATTTCGATGGGGCCATTCCCCCGCGTCCGTTTACCCACGACCTCATTTTCAACATGGCGGGAGCCCTTGAATTCGATCTCCAAGAAGTGGTGATTCGGAAATTTGAGGAAGGGATTTTCTACGCTTCACTGACGTGGTTGAAAAATGGCGAACGCATTACGACCGACTCCCGCACTTCCGACGCCATTGCTTTAGCGCAGCGTTTCGACATTCCCATTTTTGTGCTACCCCAGGTGATTCGAGAAGCCGGAGTGAATCGTGAGGTCATTGAAGACGATTGGGATTTATTGATGGAAGAAATGGAGGAGGAGGCATTGCCGGCCCAAGGGCTCGGAGTTTACACCTTGGCTGAATTGGAAGAACAATTGGCCGAGGCGCTTGACCAAGAAGAATACGAAAAAGCCGCCCGAATTCGGGATGAAATAGAGAAAAGAAAGTAATTCTTACATCAAAATGCCGGCAAGGGTGGCGCTTAAATAAGAAGCCAATGTGCCGGCTACCAAGGCGCGCATTCCCAATTTCGCTAATTCGGCTCGGCGCTCTGGAATCATTTCACCAATCCCGCCAATCTGCATTCCCACGGAAGAAAAGTTCGCAAATCCGCAAATGGCGATGCTGGTGATCATCAATCCTTTTTCAGATACCATTTTGATGGCCCCCGTGGTCATGTTTTGAAAAGCGAAAAACTCGTTGATGGTTAGTTTTTGTCCAAGCAAAGTCGCCGAATTGGCCACATCTTCGGAAGGAACACCCATCGCATAGGCCATGGGATAAAACAAAGTTCCAAAGATTACATCCAAACTTAATCCGGGCACAATCAATCCCAAAAGATAATTAATTAAAGCAATAATGGCGATGAAACCAATCAACATGGCGATAACGTTGATGGAAATTTTCATCCCCACCGAAGCGCCATGAGAAATGGCATCAATCACATTGGCGTGATGGCTTTTCACCTCTAATTTTACCGAACCCATGGTTGCGCTTTCCTCGGTTTCTGGATAAAGAATTTTAGAAATCACCAAAGCGCCAGGAGCGGCCATCAGGCTAGCTGCCAACAGGTATTCGGCCTTGGCACCCATATTAACATACACAATCAGAATTCCTCCGGCGATGCAGGCTAAGCTACCACTCATGGAAGCCAATAATTCGCTTCGGGTCATGGTAGGCAAGTAGGGACGAATCATCATTTGAGCTTCTACCTGACCAACAAAAGCGGAAGCCACGTTGCTCAAGGCTTCAGCACCCGAAACCGGCATAATTTTCTTCATTCCTTTGGCAATGAGATTCACCAATCGTTGCATCAATCCAAAAAAGTAAAAAATTTCGATCAGGGCGCAAACCAAAATGATGGTAGCGGTAACGCTAAAAGCGAAAACGAATCCGCCCTGGCTGTAATCCAAAACTCCCGTTGGGGTTCCCACCTGAACGCCGCGAAAAACAAATGCCGCACCTTCCTTAGCAAACATTTCAATTTTCTGCATCACCCCACCAATTTGCTGGAAAAACCAGGTCACAGGAGGAATTTTTAAAACAGAAATGGCGATGATGACTTGAAGCAACAATCCGGAAACGACCAATCGAACATTGATTTTTTTGCGGTTATTGGAGAATAAAAAGGCAATTCCGAGTATGAGAATAATGCCGAGCAATCCTTGAAATCGTTCCATGGTGCTAAAATAAGAAAATTAAGGTTAAATTAACTCAACCCACCAGCAATTCTGCATTACGGCCTAATCGAACGGGCAACTGATGAGGAATATGGCCGAAGGGCGCGCCAAATGCAACGGGGTATTTATATTCAGATACGGCTTCCCAGACCACTTCTTCCACGGTTTTTCCAAAAG
>JAIYBD010000258.1 GCA_027488715.1 Bacteroidota bacterium
ACAAAAATGCTAAAATTATTTGCTTTGGTTAGCCAACTGAATTACTGGAAAAGAAGAAAAATTTCGGAAAAGATTTTTTAGAAAAAAAAAAAAAAAAAAAATGGCACGGACATCAAATACTTCTTAAAACCTTTGGGGCCTCAGCTGTTCAAGCAAAAATGCAAGGAGGCGCTGAAGTTTTTACTGATTTATCAAGGTTTGATGCTGTTTATGAGGAAATGACCAAACTAAATGAACTATTCAAAAAGGTGACCAAGGTTTCTGAACAATTCTCCAGCATGCCGTCACCTTTTCCATTATTCCATTCTTCCGCCACTAAAATTAAGGTTGAAGGGAATTTAGATTCTGGTTTGTTGATGAATCAAATACGAAAAAAGTTTTCTGCCTTTCATATTCCTTTTCTAGGCGGACTTCGGGTTGAAAAGTTTGAAAAAACTTCTAACGGAATTATCCTAGAGGGAGATGGATTTGAATTTTTAACAGAAAAGATTCTTTTTGCAACCAATGCCTTTGCTTCTCAAAAACCGCTTGATTTACCTGTTCGTCCTGGACGTGGTTTGGTGAAGGTATCTTCTCCCCTCTCCTACCCGTTTCCCAATGGAACTTTTCATTTGGACCGTGGATATACCTACTTTCGAAAAGTTGATGGAAATCGATTACTTATTGGCGGTTTCCGTAATTTAGATCAGAAAACCGAAGAAACGTTGGAGGTAGGCCAAAATGAAGTCATTTCATCGGCCATCAATATGGTTACGGAAAGAAATATTTTAGGATTTTTGCCGAATTGGGATTATTCTTGGAACGGTTGGATGGGATTTACTGAAAACGAAAGTCCGATCATTCAAACCATCGACGATGGCATTGTTGTTGCCGCCGGAATGAATGGAATGGGAGTTTCTTTAGGTCCTTTCGTAGCCCTAGAAGCTTTGCGCCTATTTCGATAGTCTGACCTTTTCCACATTTTTTCAATAAACTAAATAAGTAATTGAAAAACAATGCATTGAAATTCAGTGTTAGGTATATTTTCCTTTGTATTTTCTTGGAGTGAAGGTTATCTTTGAGAACACGAAAAATGTGGAACAATGAGTGAAGAGATGAAGAAAAACACCGGTGATTACGGTGCGAGTAATATTCAGGTACTGGAAGGTTTAGAGGCGGTTCGGAAACGTCCTGCCATGTACATTGGAGATATTGGAATCAAGGGTTTGCACCATTTGGTGTACGAGGTGGTCGATAACTCCATTGACGAAGCCCTTGCGGGTCATTGCGATACGATTCAAGTGACTATTCATACCGACAATTCCATTACTGTTGAAGATAACGGACGTGGTATTCCTACCGATCTTCATCCAAAAGAGAAAAAATCGGCCTTAGAAGTTGTTATGACGGTTTTACACGCCGGAGGTAAATTCGATAAGGATACGTACAAGGTTTCCGGCGGATTGCACGGTGTTGGGGTTTCCTGTGTTAACGCTCTTTCAACCCAATTGATCGCAACCGTTCATCGCGGAGGAAAAGTATTTCAGCAGGAGTACAATATTGGTAAGCCACTATACGACGTTAAAGAAATAGGAACCACCAATCGTACAGGAACCATTGTTCATTTTAAACCGGATGATTCTATTTTCATTCATACCGAGTATAAATTTGAAACACTTCAAAATCGTATGCGTGAACTCGCTTACCTCAATAAAGGAATTAAAATCACCCTTACCGATGAGCGTGAGCAAGACGATCAAAACAACCATAAATCGGAAGTTTATTTTTCAGAAGGTGGTTTGCGTGAATTTGTTACTTTTTTAGATCAAAGCCGTGAGCCCTTAATTCCGAATCCGATTTACATGGAAACCACCAAAGGTGAAATTCCAGTTGAGGTGGCTTTGCAATACAACACTTCATATTCAGAAAACTTGTCTTCCTACGTGAATAACATCAACACGATTGAAGGTGGAACACACGTTGCTGGTTTTCGTAGAGCGATTACCCGTACTCTAAAAAATTACGCCGAAAAAGAAGGATTAACCTCCAAATTGAAGTTTGATATTTCGGGTGATGATTTCCGTGAAGGACTAACCGCTGTAATTTCAGTGAAGGTTCAAGAGCCTCAGTTTGAAGGTCAGACAAAGACTAAATTGGGGAATAGTGAAGCAACCGGTGCCGTTGACGTGGTAGTAGGTGAAATGCTGAACAACTACTTGGAAGAAAATCCGAAAGAAGCTCGAAAAATTGTTGACAAGGTTATTCTTGCAGCAACGGCTCGTCACGCCGCCCGTAAAGCGCGCGAAATGGTGCAGCGGAAAAACGTTATGGGCGGCATGTCGCTCCCTGGTAAATTGGCCGATTGCTCGGAAAAAGACCCCGCTCGTTCTGAAATCTTCTTGGTCGAAGGGGATTCAGCGGGTGGAACGGCCAAACAAGGCCGCGATCGTAACACCCAGGCCATTATGCCGCTTCGGGGTAAGATCTTGAACGTAGAAAAAGCCATGGAGCATAAAATCTACGAAAATGAAGAGATCAAAAATATCTTCACCGCACTCGGCGTAAGCATCGGAACTGCAGAAGATAACAAAGCCCTCAACCTCGAAAAATTACGTTATCATAAAATTGTAATCATGTGTGATGCTGACGTAGACGGTTCGCACATTACCACATTGATTATGACATTTTTCTTCCGCTACATGCGCGATTTGATCGATAAAGGTCACTTGTACATTGCTACTCCCCCACTCTATTTGGTTCGTAAAGGAAATTCTCAGCGTTATTGTTGGAATGATATCGATCGCGAACAGGCTGTTGCCGAACTGGGCAAAGGAAATGATAGTTCTGTGGTCATTCAACGTTACAAAGGTTTGGGAGAAATGAATGCAGAGCAATTATGGGAAACCACTATGAACCCAGAAAGCCGTACGTTGAGAAGAATTACCATTGAAAACGCTGCCCTTGCCGATTCTACTTTTTCGATGTTGATGGGCGATGAGGTTCCACCTCGCCGCGAATTCATCGAAAAGAATGCAAAATATGCTCGCGTTGATGCTTAAAAAAAGTTTTTGAATTGTGAAAGCCCTAACTAAATTAGGGCTTTCTTTTTATGTTGAAATTTGCCATCCTTATTTTTCTTTTTGGGTTGACTTTTATTCAGTTAAAAGCTCAAAATGAAGGATTTATTCAAAATAAAGGTCAATTTCCAGAACAAGTTATTGCAGCTGTTTCACTTCAGAATGGTTTTTTGTTTATTGAAAAAGATGGATTGGTATTTTCATTGTTTGATCAACGAAAAACTGAAGAAGAACATCTGTCAAAAAAAGTGGTTGGCGGATTGCCTCGATTTGCATTAAAACAACAATTTATTGGTAGCAATCCTCAATCGAAAGTTGAGTTTGAATCGGCCCTCCCCCACTATTTTAATTATTATACCCCAAAATCCATCCCTCGGGTTTCCATCTATAAAAAAGTGTGGATTAGAAATTTTTATCCCGGGATCGATTGGGAGTTATTCATTGAAAACAAACAGGTAAAACATAATTTTTACGTTCAACATCCACAGCAGTCAAAACAGATCCAATGGGTTTATAAAGGCCTTGATAAGGTCATTTTAGATCAATCTGGTATTGTTTCTGACCTTGGATTTACTCATTTCCGCGAATCTGCTCCTATATCGTTTCAAAAGGGCAAAGGCATCAAATCTAGGTTCATTCAAAAAGATGGAAGGTTTGGCTTTCACTTACAAAAGCTCCTTGTTGATGCACCCGTGGTTATTGATCCCATTTTGCAATTTAGTACGTTTACTGGAGGCCTTTCTGACAATTGGGGATTTACGGCCACTTACGACAAATGGGGAAATGCCTATGCTGGCGGAATTGTTCGTGGATCATTTTATCCGGTTTCTTTTGGGGCCATAGATACCAGTTATAATGGTTCCGCAACCAACCATGACATCGTAATCACCAAATTTGATAGTTCAGGTTCTCAAATCTTATACAGTACGTTTATTGGAGGAATTCAGGATGATGAACCCATGAGTTTGATCACGGATTCCCTTGGTCAACTTTACATTTTAGGTCATAGTTTAAGTGCAGATTTTCCAGTTGATTCGAATTCATTTGATACTACGCACAATGGAAGTTGGGATATTGTTGTTTTGAAGTTCAATGATTCCGGTACCGTACTTTTGGGGTCAACATTTTTAGGTGGTTTTGATGATGATGCCTTTAATAATTCAAATAGTACCATTTGGAATTCAGGAAATTTCTTGAATTACAATTATGGCGATTATTGCCGTGGAGAAATTAATCTGGATAAAAGTGGAAATGTTTACGTTGTATCCAACACCAAGTCTTCGAATTTCCCGGTCATTTCTCCGGCTATTCAAGATACATTGCGCGGTTTCCAAGACGCCGTTATTTCCTCTTTTTCCTCTGACTTACAGCGACTTCGATTTAGCACATATTGGGGAGGAAACGATTACGATGCTGCTTATGCCATTCATATCACCGATCAGAATAAAGTTTATGTTGGAGGTGGAACAAAAAGTAGGAATTTAAGTTCCTTTTCAGCCGGATTTCAATCTACGTTTGTCGATACGGTAGATGGTTTTGTTTTTGAAATCGATACCCTTGGAACTCAAATTTTACATGGAACCTTTGTTGCTACCCCCGAATACGATCAAGTTTTTTTAATCCAATCGGATCAGTTAGGGAATGTGTATGTTGCCGGACAAACGGAAGGTGTTTTTCCAATTACTCAAGGGAAATATGGAAATACTTCTGGGAAAGTTTTTGTACAACGTTTTACTTCCAATTTGTCACAAAGAACCCTCTCAACAAAAATAGGTGGAAGTGGAAACCATGCGGGGCCAGATTTTTCTCCAACCGCTTTTCTGGTTGATATATGCGGGCGAATTTATTTGGCTGGATGGGGAGGAAGTTTAAATAATTTATTGGGAACGAATCCAAGTCAAGGAAATACCATTGGACTTCCCACCACCTCGGATGCTCTGAAAGATTCCACCAATGGCAATGATTATTATTTGGTTGTTCTTGAAAAAGATGCTGATAGTTTATTGTATGGTACTTTTCTGGGAGGAAATATCAGTGGGGAACATGTGGATGGCGGCACGTCGAGATTTGATCCGCAAGGCATTGTTTACCATGCCGCCTGTGCCGGTTGCGGAGGTTTTTCCGATTTTCCAACTACACCAAATGCATATTCGCAAACTAACAATTCATCGAATTGTAATATGGCTATTTTTAAATTGGATTTTCAATTCGTTCGCATTAAAGCCAATTTTACTATTCAAGCCTCCCAAAATTTAGAAGCTTGTCAAGGAGAAGATGTGCAATTTAAATGTCTTTCCGGTAGTCCCGATAGCCTTTATTGGGATTTTGATGATGGAACTACCTCTACCCTACTCAATCCATCCCATACGTTTTCAACTCCTCGTAAATACAACGTAAAACTTTTTGTGAAGAATTGCTTTAATACCGATACCATCGTAAAAGAAGTTACCATCTTTCCCCCACCCCAAATTCGGATTTTGGGACCTCCAAAAATGTGCCAAGGCCAATCAGTGCAGTTGGTGGCTTCGGGCGGTATATCCTATTTTTGGAAATCAGACTCTACCCTTTCCGATACTTCTGTATTCAATCCCATAGCAAGACCCCCGGTAACCCAGAAATACTATGTTTCAGGTATAGATTCCAATGGCTGTCGAAGTAAGGATTCCATTCAAATTATTGTTTTTAATTCTTTAAACCCTATTTTAGAAACCGATACGAGCATTTGTGCTGGAGACTCCCTTCGTTTATGGGCCAATCAAGATACCGCACTTATTTCAAAATGGACATGGGAAAGTAAGAAATTAGGAATTTTGGATTCCAATAATTATCCGATGGTTTCTCCCAGCACTACCGATACTTTCTATTTTCGATACACTACAATCGATGGCTGTAATTTGGTTGATTCAGTCATTGTAAAAATATTTTTCTCGGTCATTGCCAATGCTGGTGTTGATGTGTTTGGTTGCAAAGATGAAAAAATAACTTTAAAAGCCTCTGGAGGAACAAATTTCTTTTGGAGTAATGGCCAAAATTCTCCCGTGATCTCAGTTTCAATTAACGACTCTTTAAAATGGTATTCAGTTATTGTTAGTCAAGGAAAATGTAGAAGTTTGCCCGACTCTGTAGCCGTTTTTCGAACGGATGTTCATGCCGAATTTGAAGTTTCATTGGACACTGGATATGCGCCTCAAGAAATTGTATTCACCAATAAAAGTTCATTGAATTCAGTTTTATTTGATTGGGATTTCGGGGATGGAAACCGTTTGCAAAATGTCGCTAACCCAAAGCATATTTATCAAAAAGAAGGAGTCTATTCACCCACATTAACTGTACAAAGTTTATCTCCAAGTTGTTTGGATACCTTTCAATACCAGTTTATTTTTATTGATTCAGTGAAATTGGTCATTCCCAATGCATTCTCGCCCAACAACGATGGCATCAATGAAAACTTGGTTTTTGAAGGCTTCAATTTGTCGATGATTGACGTTCTTATTTTTGATCGGTGGGGACAAGAAATCTTTCAGGGAAAAGGTGAACGAGTGACTTGGGATGGTAAAGTAAATGGGCAACTATGTACGGTTGGTGCTTATCCTTACCTGGTTAATGCCATTGGAAAGAACGGAAAAACATACCGATGGCAAGGATTGGTTACTTTGGTTCGTTAGATTTGTTACCCCAGCGTTGATTTAAAAATTGTTTCATTTCTTGTTCTCTTGGGTTTTTTCCAGGGGTGAAAAACTCAAAATTTTCCAACTCTTTTGGTAAAAAAGCCTGTTTTACGAAATTGTTTTCATAATGATGAGCATACAAATAGCCTTCTCCGTAGCCCATTTCTTTCATTAATTTAGTCGGTGAGTTTCGCAAATGTAGAGGAACCTCCAGATTCGGATTTTTTCTCACTTCTTCTAAGGCTAAATCAATGGCTAGGTAACTTGAGTTTGATTTACTGCTGCAGGCCAAATAAATGGCACATTGCGAAAGAATGATTCTCGATTCTGGCATTCCAACTTGATGAACCGCCTGAAAGGTATTGTTAGCCAGAATCATGGCCGTTGGATTAGCGTTTCCAATATCTTCCGATGCTAAAATTAACATCCTTCGGGCAATAAACTTAGGGTCTTCCCCACCATGAATCATTCTGGCTAACCAATAAACCGCAGCTTGTGGGTCGCTTCCTCGAATGGATTTGATAAAAGCGCTAATGACATCGTAATGTTGTTCTCCCGATTTATCGTATCGTGAAAAATTATTTGCGGCCACTTTTTCAATCAGTGCATTGGTGATGAATTTCTTTTTCTCCCCTTGAATGGAAAACACAACAGCTTCCAATAAATTGAGCAATTTCCGGGCATCTCCTCCCGAAAATTTAATAAAATGATCCGTTTCTTTTAGCTGTATTTTTTGGGATGATAACCATGGATCGGTTTCGAAAGCACGATTCAATATTTCTTTGAGATGTTCAGGAGTATGTTGTTCCAGTACAATGACTTGACATCTTGAAATCAGAGCAGAATTGATCTCAAAAGAGGGGTTTTCCGTTGTGGCTCCAATGAGGGAAATACGTCCTTTTTCCACCGCACCTAAAAGCGCATCTTGCTGAGTTTTGTTGAAGCGGTGGATTTCATCAATAAATAAAATGGGAGGAAATAATCCCTTGGCAGATTGGATAATATCCCTCAGATCTTTTACCCCCGCTTCGATGGCAGAAAGAAAATGGAATGGACGTTGAACAGATTGGGCTAAGATTTGAGCCAAGGTTGTTTTACCTACGCCGGGAGGACCCCACAAAATGATGGAAGGAAAGCTCCCGCTTTCAATCATGTTTCGTAGTGGCATACCCTTCCCTACCAAATGGTTTTGGCCAATAAAATCATCCAAATTTTTCGGACGTAATCGCTCTGCTAAGGGTATTTGGGTGGTCATGAATTTTGTGAAAGATAATTTCCAGCTATGTATCCGGCAGTCCAGGCCGCTTGAAAATTAAAACCGCCGGTAACCGCATCGAT
>JAIYBD010000227.1 GCA_027488715.1 Bacteroidota bacterium
CCCATTTGCTGGCTTTTGTTCTCGAACATCATGTACACGTTACTCTTGCCAGCCAAAACCGAAATGTTGATGGTGGTATCGCGCCAGTGATGAGCGGAATCCGGACGAAAGTTCCCGCCTCGGCCCGACGACAAAGGAACGCCTCCATTATCGAAAGCAACATACTGCCACGTTTGCCCGCAATCTTCGCTGAACTTTACCCGAAGGGAATCGGAGCGACTTGGCAAACTGTAACGATAAGAATATCGGAAATACAAATAGGCCGGACTTCCCGTGGGGAAATCAAACGAACCAAAAACCATCCCATCGAACTGATTCAAACCGGTAACGTAGCGATTGTTTCGAACATACGCAGCAGTAGTTCCTCGAGGGGAACCTCCTACAGGAATGGTGTCCCAACTCAAATCTCGATCGGGATTAACGATGCAAGATGAATTTTGGGTGTAAATGTTTTTTCTTTCAAAATCTTCTTTAAATGGAAGCGTTTGATTTTTCAATCGATGAAAACGGAAGGTAAATCGGTTATTGATGGTATCCCATTCATTTTGGTTGGAACGAAGGGCCAACGTTAATTCATTCATCCCCCATTGAGATGGAATGCCCGATAAGCTAAATGGAACGGATGTTCCCACGGCCATGGTTTGATTGACGGGAATCGTTTGAATGAGCGAATCCTTTTGATAAACCAAAACATCCATCACTTGAATAACACTATCTCCTAAGTTCTTCATTTGAATGGATGGAGAAACGGAATTAGAGCAATACAAGGCGTGCGCACTTGGGATATTGTTTACCGTTCCCATAGCAACGTCGTAATGACGAGATAATGCAGGAACGGGAGTAAATCGTGTTGACAAATACTGATACGCGTTCGGCAAATTGATGATTCCATTTCCGAAAACATTGTCCTCGCCTGGAGCGCCTAAGTCGGCCGCGGAAAAATACAAGGCTTCCAAAATTTGTTTTCCGGTGCACATGGGGAACGCTTCTTTCAACAGCAACACCGCACCGGTTACATGGGGAGAAGCCATCGATGTTCCGTTGTAATTGGAATATTGGGCATGACCAATGGAAGATCGAACACTGAATCCTGGTGCTGTAACCTCAGGACGAATCAGAATGGAAGAATCGTTGGGTGAAATGGGGCAGCCGGTTGGTCCGCGGGAGGAAAAGGATGCAATGGGGTAACCGGCTGTATTTCCATCAAGGGCGCCCACCGTAAACGGAAGGGTTTTATCCAAGGCGATTTCTTGGGGCGCACCAACAGTGGAAGGGCCCGGGCCATTGTTTCCCGCCGAGTAAATATTGGCAATTCCTGCGGCCTCTACGAACCGAAAGGTTTGGGTAAGTAAGGTTAGGCCGCAAAACGTTGAATCAACCAATCCCCCTCTACCCCAGCTGTTGTTGATAGCGTCGGGAATATCGTTGATGGTAGCGGTATCCCGATCGGGATTGATGGCCCACTCGTAACCCAGCATGATCAAAGGCCAATTTTTCACATCGGCCAAATCGCTCACAATGGGGTCGGTGTGCATCAAATAGGCGTTCATGGCCATGCCAATGGTATCTCGGTTGGCAGGATCTAATCCGGCGATGGTTCCCGAAACGTGGGTGCCATGACTGTTTTGTTTATCTCCAGGGAACTTTAAATCAAAACTTCTCCAGCTTCTTTGATACGGGAAATAGCGAGCTAAAAACCTAGATTTAACGGCAGGATGATCATCCCAAAAACCGGTGTCATAAACCAGCGCCTTACGTCCGCGTCCGGTGTAACCTAAATTCCACATGAAAGGCGCTCCAACGGCTCTTAATCCAGCCTCGGTGCCGTTGATGGCCTCGGGAGAAGGATTTTCAACCACGGGTAACTGAACTCCCAATTGCAATTGATTCTCGGGTATGACCTCGGCTACGTGAGTATTGCGCTGTAAGGAAGAAATCGCTTCATGCGGAAGATCCACCCAAATGGCATTGGTGATGAAAAAAAAGTGTTTGGTTTGGACCTGACCTCTCCAACTTTGGGTAGAAACAAATTGCTCCCAACGGATCTTTTCCGCATTTTGCAGTTGGAAAGCTTGTCGGAGTAATTCCTTCGTTCGCTCTTCGGATGAAACATGCTTTTCATCCCAGGAACGATTCATTTCAACCAGGTTCAATTGCTTTTTAAAAACAACCACAAAGGGTTCTGCCGATAACATGGAAACACCCGCCCAAAGACCGATGAATCCCCATAAAATTTTCTTCATAGTGGTAAGGCAAATGTAATAGTTTTTTCGGAATCCCACTCTGCTTGATTAATCCATTAACTTTGTTGAATGAATCACCAAGAACTTGCTCCAAATTACAAACTTCCTTTAACCATGCTTTTCACTTTTGCCATGGTCCAATTTGTGAACGTTTTGGATTTCATGATCATGAATCCGTTAGGTCCGACGTTTGAAGAGGAATTTGGAATCAAGACTTCCCAATTTGGTTTTTTGGTGGGCATTTACACTTTAACGGCTGGAATATCGGGATTGATTGTTTCTTCTTTTATTGATAAAATAAGGCCTAAAAAAGCATTAACGATTATTTTCATTGGATTTCTCTTGGGTACTTTGGCTTGTGCTTTTGCGGTAGATTTCACCACCATGCTTTTGGCTCGAGCTTTTACAGGTGCCTTCGGCGGATTAATGTCGGGCATGGTCATGGCCTTCATTGGAGATACGATTCCGGTTCAAAAGCGAGGAGCGGCCATCGGCATTGTGATGAGTGCTTTTTCGCTGGCGTCGGTTATCGGCGTGCCATTTGGTTTATTTTTAGCCGATCGATACAGCTGGCAAACTCCATTTTTAGCTGTGGTTGGCATTGGGTTATTGGTATTCATCGCGCTACGCGCTTACGTTCCCGACATTCCGCGCCCCGATGGAGCAGGAAAGGAAAAACGGAATCCTTTTTCTGGGCTTATTGCCGCTTTCTCGGTAAATAACCACCGAAATGCTTTGATTTTAACGTTTTTGTTGATGTTGGGACAGTTTTCCATTATCCCTTTCATTGCCAGTTACATGATCCATAACGTTGGATTTTCGAAAGATCAGCTCAACCTTATTTATTTGGTTGGAGGTTTAGCAAGTGTGGGAGTTGCTCCCTTGGCTGGCAAGCTTTCCGATAAATACGGTCGATATCCTGTATTTGCCATCATGAGCATCGTGGCCATTGTACCCATTTACTTCATCACCAACTGCCCACCTATTTCTGAAATCGGATTGCCGCTCATTTTAACGGTAAGCAGTTTATTTTTCATTTGTTCAGGAGGAAGAATGATTCCAGCCAACGCCATGATCACCAGTTCCGTTCCCATGAAAATTCGAGGAGGATTTATGAGTGTAAACAGTTCCGTTCAGCATTTATCCAGTGCTTTTGCTGCATTCATTTCTTCACAAATTGTTTTTCAGCCCATCAAAAACGGACCTATTGAACGGTACGAATGGGTGGGATACATTGCCATTTTCTGCACCTTCATAGCCCTTTGGTTGGGTAAAAAACTTAAGATTGAAGGATAAACGCGATGGAGAAACGGGTGTTTCGTTCGAAAATTGGCTGGGGATTTGTTGTGATGATCGGCTTAATTTGGGGAGGCGTAACAGTTCTACTTCTTGTTCAACAAATCTGGTGGATTGCAGCCTTGATGCTCCTACTTATTTCCTGGATTACCCATCTTTTTTTAACCACCATTTACACCATCCAAGGAACTGAATTGGAAGTAAAAAGTGGCTTTCTATTCCGAAAGAAAATCCTCATTTCCGAAGTTCAAAAAATCATCGAAACCAACAATCCGCTAAGTTCTCCTGCCGCAAGTTTGGACCGTTTGGAGATTCGTAAATCACCTTGGGATTACGTCCTTATTTCTCCCAAACATAAGGAAGAATTTATTCAGGCCATGTTGGA
>JAIYBD010000170.1 GCA_027488715.1 Bacteroidota bacterium
CAACGCTTTCTTTGTAGAAATGAATGCCTTGATAAGCACCGGTAAAACTAGCGTAAGGGGCATCCAATCGATCGCCTCGAAAAGTAACCGGTTTTGATTTAGAACCCAACACCTGCAAATTTCCAGCAACCGCCAATTGAGCGTTTTTGCCCATGAAAACCCGTGTGCCTTCTCGAAGGGTTAACGTGCAATTCGGCGCAACATAGGCGTAATCCACAATCACATAGGGCTTTTGATCGGTCCATACCTCTCCGCAAGGAACCTGATCTTGGTAAAGGTAAATGGCATCTTGGCCGTAGGCGACCAACTGGATTTTGGTCTCTTTATTTCCGCGTTTGAAAACAATAGAATCCGTCACCAGCAAAGGCGAATTGGCGCCATTCGGATCTAGGGTAACCTCAGCGAAAACGTACATGCTATCGCCGGCGGCCAATTCAACATCAGCAACTTCGTTCACCGGCTGACCGTTGATGTTCAATCGGTAAGGCGATTTGCCGGTGTATCGTTTTCCGGCCAAGAAAATTTCATCGATCACGATGGGCCCAGAGTGAGGATTATAAATTTTCAACCATTCGGTGGCCGAACCGCGGGTGGTAAACACCGTATCGAAAACGATGGAGTCGTTTTCAAGCTGAAGCGCCAAATTCGGATCGGTCAAGATTTTTTGCGTATCGCAAGAAGGAAGGAAGCCCAACCCAAAGCAAACAAGCAGGAAAAAGATTCCTTTTTTCATCGTTCAAAATTAACGCGAAATCAGGTCTTTTCCGATATCGGTGCGGAAATATTTCCCTTCAAACTGAATTTGTTGCGCACCGATCATGGCTTTTTCCAAGGCGCTTTCCGCCGATTCCGCTAAAGCAGAAACCGCCAAAACCCTTCCGCCATTGGTCACCACCCTCCCCTGCTCCATCTTGGTTCCAGCGTGAAAAAACGATACTCCAGATTCCGAATTCGGGATTTCCATGGCATCGCCTTTTCGGTAAACTTCCGGATATCCACCAGCGACCAAAAACACCGTTGCCGCCGATAGCGTTGAAATTTTCATCGTATACTGATCCAACGATTGTTCGTGGATTGCCAACATCAATTCTACAGCATCACTTTCAATGCGCGGGAAAACCGATTCCGTTTCGGGGTCACCCATCCGTGCGTTGTATTCAATCACAAATGGATCACCGCCTACATTAATCAATCCGAAAAACAAGAAACCTCGGTAATCGATTTTTTCTGCACTTAATCCATGAACAGTAGGAAGAATAATTTGATCAAGCACCTTTTGGTTGAACATTGCATCGCAAAACGGCACAGGACTGATGGAGCCCATTCCGCCGGTATTCAATCCCGTATCTCCTTCTCCAATACGTTTGTAATCTTTGGCTTCGGGAAGTAAAACGAAGTTTTTTCCGTCTAATGCGGCAAAGTAACTTACTTCAATTCCGGACAAAAATTGTTCAATCACTACTTTTGATCCGGCCTGTCCGAATTTTTTATCTCCTAAAATGCTGTCGAGGCCGGCTTGAGCTTCGGCCAAGGTTTCGCAAATCAAAACTCCTTTACCTGCCGCTAATCCATCTGCCTTTAAAACAATGGGTAAAGCGTGACTTTTGATGTAAAGTTGGGCTTCTTCCAATTGATCATCGTGAAAAGTTGCATACGAGGCCGTTGGAATTCCGTGACGAGCCATGAATTTCTTGGAGAAGTCCTTTGAACCTTCCAATTGAGCTCCAAATTTCCTGGGACCTACAATTTTCAAGGCGGAAAATTCCTTTTTTGCTTCAAAAAAATCGCGAATTCCCAACACCAACGGATCTTCGGGTCCAACAACCAACAAGCCAATGTGATGGGTGGAAATAAAATCCGCAATCGCCTCGAAATCGGTCACGGGGATGTTTACATTTTCTGCGATTTGAGCGGTTCCTGCGTTACCGGGAGCCACCCAGCATCGGGAACAATGTTTGCTTCTAACCAACGATTGAGCAATGGCATGCTCTCGTCCACCCGATCCAAGTAAAAGTATGTTCATGGGAAATTTTTTGCAAAGAAAATCAAGGATCCCGCATTATTTTGCATCCCAATGCGAACAATTGTTTTTTCTCTTCTTATCTCCATTGCATTTCAAGGATTTTCCACCTCCAAAGGATGGATTTATTTGAAAGACAAATCGGGAAGCACCTTTGATCCCCACGAATATTTCACGCCTAAAGCACTTCAGAAATATCATCCATTGCCCAACGACTCTACCGATTTTCCAGTTAGTTCCTCCTACAAAAACCAGCTGGAATCAACGGGGCTCATCATCAAATTCGAATCGCGTTGGCTGAATGCAATCTTAGCGGAAGGTTCGAACGAATCTTGGAGTGCAGTTCAATCCTTTTCTTTTATCAAATCCATCGATCGAGATCAATTTGAATACCAGGAAGTGATGAGTTCTGCGCTTGAACGAATCTCGAAGGAAGACCGCTTGTTGGCGCAATGTCAGCTAGAACGCATGAATGCCGATGTTTTCCGCAAAAACGGATTAACCGGAAAAGGGCTTTTGATTTGTGTTGCCGATGTGGGATTTACCGACGTTGATGTTCATCCGGCATTTAAACATCTCTTTGAAAATAAGCAGATTAAAGGGATCAAAGATTTTGCCGGCGGAAAGAAAGATGTTTATTATGGGCACAACCATGGAACCGCCGTTTTGTCGAATATTGCAGGTCGGAATGGCGAACAATGGTTGGGAATGGCTCAAGATGCCGAGTTTTTGTTGGCGAAAACAGAAAATCGGAAGGAGCGATTTGAAGAAGAAAAAAATTGGCTTTCGATGCTGGAATGGGCGCACCAACAAGGAGCCGACATCATTTCTAGTTCATTGGGTTATACCTCGCAGCGATACGAGCCGTGGATGATGGACGGCAAAACAACGTTCATTTCAAAAACAGCCACGATGGCAGCTCGAAAAGGAATTTTGGTGGTTACCGCCGCCGGAAACGAAGCAGAAAGCAATTGGCACTACATCGCAGCTCCCGGAGATGCAGACAGCGTGCTCACCGTTGGCGGAATCGATCCAACCACGGGAATCCACAGTTCGTTCAGCAGTTATGGCCCAACGGCCGATGGCCGAATGAAGCCGAATGTATGTGCTTATGGAACAACGTTGGCCGCCAAACCGGGAGGACGGTTTGTCCCATCCGATGGCACTTCGTTTGCCACACCGTTGGTGGCTGGTTTTGCAGCATGTTTGTGGCAAAAACATCCTGAATGGAGCAACATGCAACTATTGAAAGCCATCGAAAACGCGAGCGACCTACAACCCTATTTCGATTACCACCACGGCTTTGGCGTTCCCCAAGCGGATATCGCCTTGGGAATGGAAAAAACATCGAGAAATCAAACCTTTCACGTCGATACCGCCGGAACGTATTGGGAACTTCAACTGGATACTCTTTTCAACTCGTATGTAAAAGCGTACGATAAAATTCAACCTAAAGATTTTGAAGTCACGGTAGCAGAACCATCATCCGATTCCGTTGTTGCCATTTCGAACGAAACATTGGTGGCCGTCGATTCGGCGGTGATGGAAGTAGCAATGGCCATCGATTCTGCCGAATCAGCAATGGGGTTGGTTACCACCACTGATTCCATTCAATACGATTCCCAACCTAACATGATGGGAATGTTTAATCAGTATTTTGACTCTAAGAAATTGATTGAACTGCTTCCAAAGCAATATTTTATTCGTTGGCCTCGCATGGTTTTTTATTCCATCGAAAACGAGAAAGGCCAATTGATCGAATACAAAACCTTCATTCCGGTTACCCCAAACCCCATTACTTGGTACAACCCTCGAAACA